>JAODMX010000206.1 GCA_025464735.1 Frondihabitans sp.
CATCGCGACCCAGCTCGCCGCGGGCATCACCAAGACCGTCCTCCACGGGTGGGCCAGCACCGCAGGAGCCGAGGGGGTCACCGAGTGGCCGGGGCACGAGGGCATGTGGAACATGTTCTCGGAGCGGTTCGACACGCGGCAGCCCGGATCCGAGTTCTACCCGCTCTGGAACGATGCGGTCGGGCGGCACCAGTACCTGCTGCGCCAGGGCCGCCCCCGAATCGACGTCGGAATCGTGCACACGGATCACTTCACCGACAACGCTTCCGGAATGGTCTTCATCGACGCCGCCGGAAACAGGATCCCGGACGAAAACGCCTACGGGCGGGGCTGGATGCGCGATCGCCAGAACCACTGGTGGCAAGACCTCGGGATGCAGGACGCAGGGTGGACCTACGAATTCTTCGACGGATCGCTGCTGCTCCGCGACGACGTGTCGGTCGCGGGCGGCGAGGTGCAGCCGGGTGGCCCCGGGTACCAGGCGCTCCTGGTCTTCCAGAGCGCTCTGGATCCCGATGTCGCCTCGCTCCTCCTCGACTGGGCCACGAAGGGCGTTCCCGTGCTGATCGTGCATGGCACGCGTGAGCTCAAGACGCTTCTGACCGGCGACTACACGTCGCACGAGCACGCAGCGGCGCGGACCCCCGGCCTCGACGGTCGAGACGAGGAGCTTGCGGCAACCATGGCCCAGCTGCTCGCGTTGCCGACGGTCCGAGAGATCGACGACGCGGCATCCACCGTCGATGCCTTGCGCGACCTCGGCGTGGTCGGCCGTGCAGAGTTCGTGGCCGAGAACCGCAACCTGCTGTCGCACCTCCGCTACGACGGTGACCTGACGCACCTCTACCTGTACCACTTCCTCTACGAAACGGGTGAGACCACGACAGTCGAGGTGGCGCTTTCCGGATCCGGCACGGTCCACCGGATCGACGGCTGGACCGGCGCGGTGCGCGAGCATTCGGGGGTTCGGCAGGACGGCGACCGAACCATCGTGACGGTCACCCTCTCGCCCGGTGAGACGGCGCTGTTCACACTCGATCGGTCGGAATCCGCCGCCTCGGGAGAGTCGACGCCGGAGCCGACGACCGAGATCGTCGCCGAAGTACCCGACTGGAGCATCGCCGTCGAGAGCTGGGACGCCGGCGAACTGCAACTCATCACCGAGGACAGGGGTCTCGGATACGAGGCGCGCGAGGTCCGACCCCTGACCGCCATAACTCGGCTCGATGCCGGCGTTGGCGCACTGCGCTCCTGGAAGGACATCCCGGCGATCGGGCCCGACGTGTCGGGAGTCGGCGAATACTCCGCGGTCCTTCCTGTCGCGACCCTCGACACGGGGGCGCGCTACCTTCTCGACCTCGGATCGACGAGTGGCGGACTCGGATCCGTTCGGGTCAACGGCGACGCAGCCACCGGTTTCGACACCTCGCACCCCGTCGTCGACGTGACGGACTCTCTGCGGCAGGGCGACAACTCGATCGTGATTCGTGTGGCCGGCTCGCTCAACAACCGGTTGATCGCGCGCGGGTACTACGACACGTTGCCGGACGTGCTCGCCGAGATCACCGGGAACGGCGACCCGATGCAGCACGCAGTGGTGCGCGATCAGGGCCTGATCGGACCGGTGCGCCTCCTCCGCCAGTCGACGGCAGACTGAGCCGGACTCGTCGATACAGTGGGCGACTGAGGGAGTGAGGTCGAAGATGGAACGGGCGGAATCAGAGCGGTCGGGGGCGCGCGAGCATCGTGAGCTCGGTCCCATCATCGAGCCGGATCCATTCGATCTTCGAGTCTCGCTCTCCTCGATCGTCCACTGGGCGGACAGCCAGGAGGTGCGCCGGGCGATCATGTCGGCGATTGACTTCCCCGTCGACGACGTGCCGATGTTTCTCGTCGTCAACCAACTCAGCTACCGGGGAGCGACGTCGCCGAGTCGACTCGCGTCGATTCTCGGGACCGGGCGCGCAAATCTCACGAAGATCGCGCACCGACTCGAAGACGCCGATCTGATCGTTCGGGTTCCGGCGCCGAGTGACGAGAGGAGCATCCTCCTCGCCCTCACTCCGGCCGGTCGGGAACTGGGCGAGCGCATTATGGAGAATTCCCGTCGCAACTTCGAGACCCTTCTGGCGCACTGGAGCACGAGAGATGTCGACCTGCTTCGCCGCACCCTGGCCCGGCTAGCGAAGGACGCCGGCATCACCGACGGTTCGGGGCACCCGACCTGACCCTGCTCCCCAGCAGCTCACGGTGGACCTTCCTGGGCGGTTCTCAAACACCCGTCCGGCGCTGCGAACCCTGATTTCCCGTGTTCTCACGGGGTCGGATGGGCGGCGTCCAGGGGCGCGGGCGTCCGAGCGGCACGATACGCGCGGTCCTGTGGCGAAAAATCGGGCGCAGTCTCAAACACGATTGCGGCCCGCGAGGCGGGCTGAGCTGATCGCCGACTACGAGGCGGGGATGCCGGTCAGGGCGATCAGCACAAAGTACGGGGTACACCGTGGCACGATCCCGGCGCTTGTCCGGCGCGCGGGTGTCGCGGTTCGGATCACGGGCTTGGATGCCGAAGAACGGGCACGAGCGTCATCGCTCTACCAGAGCGGGATGACGCTCGTGCAGGTCGCCCGGCGCATGGGCATCGGTGATGACGCTGTGCGCCAGGCGGTGCTGGAAGAGGGCAGTCAGATACGCCCACGCGGCCGTCGTCCACCGCTTGCTGGGCGGTGACCGCATGCCGTGGCGAGGGCACTTCTAAAGTCGAGCGCGAGCAAAGACGACGCCGAGAAGAACACGTGTTCCACCTCATGAAATAGCGTCCGACGAGCGCCGGACTCAGCGCAGTCGACACCGCTTGCGACAATATGAGTCGTATCTTGCTTAGGAGGCGCGCCTCGTTTACAATAGAGGTATGAGCCTGCCCGTAAAGACCACCCTCGTGGACGTTGCTGCCATTGTCAGCTACCTGAAGACGAAGCCGACCGGGGTGACTGTCGCGGAAGCGCGGGGGGTAGTCGACCCAAAGATTCTCGACGGCCGCAAGTTGCGTGCCTACTCTGACTGGCTACTTGTGCAGCAAGAGGGCGACAAGATCCGCCTCACTGAGATGGGCCGTCGGCTCGCTCGAACGCCAAGCGACTCCAACCTGTTCCGTGAGATCGTCGGTTCGATTCCGACTTACAGGGCGTCGATGGAGTGGGCTTTCCACCAGTCGTTCAAGGAGCTCACAGTTGACGAGCTTGCCGCCAACTGGCACGAACACCACAAGTCGGCTGTCGGGACCGACGCGGACGCGTCGATCAAGGCTGCCGTCACCTGCTTCTTCAACCTCGCGGATGGTGCAGGCCTCGGTAAGTACGTCCTCGGCCGTAAGGGTCAGCCCACCCGGCTCGAACTCGACCGGGAGACGTTGCGGGTGTTTGTGGAGGAGGGGCCCTCCGCTCCCCCGTGGACCGGGACTGAAGAGGCTGCCGTGGGGAGCGACGAGGACGAAGGCGATCCGGATCAGGCTGACACCGAGGAAGAGCCCGAATCGCTTGTCGTACCGAACTCGCCGACAGACACGACGCCGCAGGGGTCCGTGCGCGTATTCATCTCACATGGTCGCAACATGGAAGTTGTCGAGCAGGTGAAGACGATCCTTGACCTCGCCGACATCAAGTGGGAAGTGGCTGTCGAGGAGGAGTCCGCGGCGATTCCGGTGCCCGACAAAGTCTTTGGCGCAATGCGTAGCTGCAATGCCGGGATCATCTGCGTCAGCGCAGAAGAGGACACGACAGGCAACGGCAATGGCGAGTTCCATCTCAACCAGAACGTGCTGATCGAGATCGGTGCGGCCTTCGTGCTCTATGACAAGCGGGTCGTTCTTCTATGGGACAAGCGCATCCCCGTTCCCTCGAATTTACAAGGCCTCTACCGCTGTGAGTTCGATGGCGACGAGCTGTCCTGGACGGCAGGTACCAAGCTGATGAAGGCCATTCAGGGATTCAAGCAATGAGCGCTCAGGCACCCGCGCCTCACGACTAAAAGAGGAAGATCATGAGCTATCGAAACAAGACCTACGTTGCGTTCGCCAGCGAGGACATCGGCAAGTATCGCTTGATGGAAGCCTGGAGAGAGAACGACAACATCGACTTCGAGTTCTATGACGCGCACGACCTCTACATCTCACGGGACACGAGCAAGCCGGAAACGATAAATCGAAACCTGCGCGAGCGCATGAAGAACGCCAAGCAGGTCGTGCTTCTCGGGAGTAGGGACGGCAAGAGGAAGGGCGGAGACGGCATCTCGTTCCTCGCCCACGAGGTCAAGGTCATGATCGAGTTCAACCTGCCTGTGGTGGTCGCGAACCTCGACGGAGATCGCAACATCGACAAGAACTTCATACCTGCACCGCTGCTGAACGCCGACTATTACACGTTGTCGGTCTCGTTTCAGCCGAAGATCCTCAAGTACGCGCTCGACGGCTACGCCCCGCACTATGCAGGAAGCGGTAAGTCTGGGCCGCACTACTACAAACCTGAAATCTATGCACAGCTTGGTCTCTAGATGAGCGACCTCGCACACGATCTGCGTACTTGGCGCTTCTGGCGCTGGTTTCTCATCCAGGCCTTCTCCGCCGTCGGAGTTCTTGCCGTCCTTCTCGAAATCATCAACTTCATCTTCGGAAGACTCCCGATCGAGGGATGGCCGCTCGCCATCACCATCGCTGTCATCTCGATCGGCTACGGACTCATCCGTGCTTGGCCGCGCCCCATCAGGCAGGAATACAACTCACCCAACACGACGATTGACATTGTGAAGGGCGACCTGTTCGGACAGGACTGCAACATCGTTGTCGGCACCTGCGACACATTCGACACTTCGGTCCCTCACATCATCGCCAAGAGCAGCGTTCAAGGTCAGGCACTCGAACGGCTATACGGCGGCGACACGGAACAACTGGACCGCGAGCTCGACGCGGCACTGCAAGGCAAAACAGTTGAGGGGACAGTTCCGAAGTCGGGGAAGACGGAGAGGTACGGCGTGGGAACCGTCGCAACGCTTCGCAACGGCTCTCACCGGCTCTACTTCCTGGCATACAGCGAGATGAACGAAGACAACGAGGCACAGAGCACACCGGATGGGATCTGGCGGAGCCTTGCGGCTTTGTGGGAAGAGGTCTCGCGGACTGCGAACGGAACCCCCGTAGCCATCCCCGTCATCGGTGGAGGACAATCCCGTCTATCTCAAGTCATGCCAGCGCAGGACTCGATTCGCTTCATCGTGATGTCCTTCATGTTCGCGTCACGCACGAAAAAGGTGTGTGACCAACTGCGAGTAGTTGTGCATCCGAAAGACTTCGATCGACTAGACCGGCTTGAACTCCAAGCTTTTCTTTCATCGCTAAGACCATCATGAGCGAATCAGCCATTCGACTTCCCGACGCACAACCATGCGCGTTCTGTGCTTATCTCGATGGGACCCGACCGTTCACATTTGTTACCAGAGACACGACGACAGCAGTCATGGTCACCCAAGAGCAACGCGGGAAGCCTCACCTGCTAGTCATTCCCACCGCGCACAGAGAGACCATCCTCGACCTAACAGATGTTGAGTGCGCGGCGTTGATGACTCAGGTGCGGAATGCCGCTAGTGCTATCGACGCTGCCTATCACCGTCCCGGCATCTCTGTTTGGCAGAACAACGGCGAATCAGCAAGTCAGTTAATCAGGCATGTTCACTTCCACGTTGCAGGAACCCTTGACTCCGGCGGCACGGATTGGGGCGAGGTCGACGAACTCCCGCTTGCCGAGACAGAGCGAATTGCAGAGCGGATCAGAAAAGGATGGCCTCGTCCGCATGCGCGACAAGGGTGAGGAAGTAGGCGAGGAACACCCGCGGTTGCCTTTGGCTGGGACCGAACTGCTGGACCTCTTCCGTCCACGCCGAGAGACGAGGGCGTTGCTTGACGAGCTTCGCCGAAACCCTGCTACTCGCGCGATCCTCGATAGCGGCCGTCATATCCCAAGGCCGAATGCCGAGGAGAAGGATCAACTTGCTCAGAGACGCCGAGCACGAATACCGACTTCATCTCCCATTGAACAGGCACCGGACATCCTCACGATGGTCGTCGACTATGCCAATGGAATGACTCAAGAGGAGATCGCTCGCAAACACGGTCTCCACATTCAGACCGTCCGCAAGCGGCTCAAAGCTGCCGGTGTGGTGACACGCTCACGCAGCATCGCGCTGACCGCGCAAGATCTGGATGAGGCTCGTGGTCCGCTGGACGCCGGCCTGAGCGCTCGCGAGGTCGCCCGCAGACTTGGCGTCGCCCACACGACACTCCTTCGCGCGATCCGGTGCGCGGAAGCGACAACGGCGGATGTGAATCACCATCACGCACCACGAAACGAGTGACTCTTGCACATCAATCACCATGACGCACCGGACGGAAACTACCTCTGACCAGGGAATTTTCTAACTTCCACATCGTCATGTATCACTGTACGCAGTGGGCCCTACCGGGCTCGAACCGATGACATCCACGGTGTAAACGTGGCGCTCTACCAACTGAGCTAAAGGCCCGCATCCGGCGCTCTCGCGCGGTGCGTTTGTCCATGCTATCGAACGCGCTGAGGCCCCGGATCCGGAACACGGCTTTTCGGCCGACCTACCACTGCCGCGGCGCTGGCACCCTGGCCAAAATCGCGGTTGCCGCCGAAGCAGCGTGAGGTCAGACGGTGACGGGCACCAGCGTGTCGATGGCAGCGCGGTAGTCGGCGAGGTCACGAGCCTGGCCCGGAGCGGTGACGAAGTGCGACCGGATCACACCGTTGATGTCGATGACGAACGTGGCGCGGTTCGCGAAGCCCTTGTGCTCGAGGAAAACGCCATACTCCTTGGCGACCTCGCCGTGCGGCCAGAAGTCGGCAAGAAGCTGGAAGTCGTAGCCCTCGGTCTCGGCGAACGACCGCAGAGTGGCCTTCGAGTCGACCGAAATGCCCAGGAGCTCGATGCGGTGATCCTTGAAGAGAGCGATGTTGTCCCGGAGAGCACAGAGTTCGGTGGTGCAGGTACTGGAGAACGCGAGGGGGAAGAAAACGAGTGCCACCGGCTTGACCCCGCGGTAATCAGCGAGTCTTACGTGTTCGCCGTACTGGTTGGGCAGTTCGAAATCCGGAGCCTGGATGTCGTTCTCCAGAGCCATGGTCGCTGTTCCTCTCGCGTCGCCCTCGGTGGCGGCGAATCCGTTCCCGTGCGCGCCCGGGTACGGGCGATGGCACGGTCAGCAATGCTACGCCGCGACACGCCGAATGCAAGCCGGCACGGCTGGACCATCGGAGAAGTCACGCTGGGAGGACACGTCGGCGGGTGTCAGTAGAGTGGACGGCGTCGGGTTCGCCCGTCCCCATCCCGGACGACGACGTGCCCGACACGGCTATGCCGCCTAAAACCGTGTCTACCTACAAACGAACGAGGTCAAAGGGTGTCGGTAAACGATCAGGATCCGTATTCGGTCGACGATTTCGATCGGGATCCCGAAGAAACCGCTGAGTGGAAGGAATCGCTCGACTCCCTCGTAGCGGCTCACGGCCACCAGCGCGCGCGCGAGATTATGCTCAGCCTGCTCTCCCGCTCCCGAGAACTGCACATCGGTGTGCCGATGGTCCCCACGACGGACTACGTCAACACCATCGCACCAGAAAACGAGCCGCAGTTCCCCGGCGATGAAGACCTGGAACGTCGCTATCGCAAGTGGATCCGTTGGAACGCGGCGATCACGGTCCACCGTGCGCAGCGTCCCGGTATCTCCGTCGGCGGCCACATTTCGACCTACGCGTCGTCAGCCGCTCTCTACGAGGTCGGTTACAACCACTTCTTCCGCGGTCAGAACGCGCCAGGCGGCGGAGACCAGATCTTCTTCCAGGGCCATGTCTCGCCCGGCATGTACGCCAGATCGTTCCTCGAGGGGCGACTCGACGAAAACTCGCTCGACGGGTTCCGTCAAGAGCAGTCGCACGCCGGTGGCGGCCTGAGCTCCTACCCCCACCCGCGCCTCATGCCGGAATACTGGCAGTTCCCTACCGTCTCGATGGGTCTCGGCCCGATCAACGCGATCTACCAGGCGCAGCTGGCGAAGTACCTCACCAACCGCGGCATCAAGGACGCCTCCGACCAGCAGGTCTGGGCGTTCCTCGGCGACGGCGAGATGGACGAGGTTGAGAGCCGCGGTCAGCTCCAGGTGGCGGCCAACGAGGGTCTCGACAACCTGAACTTCGTGATCAACTGCAACCTGCAGCGTCTCGACGGCCCGGTTCGCGGCAATGGCAAGATCATCCAGGAGCTCGAGAGCTTCTTCCGCGGCGCCGGGTGGAACGTCATCAAGGTCGTCTGGGGCCGCGAGTGGGACGAACTCCTTACTCGCGACACCGAGGGCGCCCTCCTCAACCTGATGAACCGAACGCCTGACGGCGATTACCAGACGTACAAGGCAGAGTCCGGTGCCTACGTCCGCGAGAACTTCTTCGGTCGCGACCCGCGCACGCTCGAGCTCGTCAAGAACTACAGCGACGAAGAGATCTGGCACCTCAAGCGCGGTGGCCACGACTACCGCAAGCTGTACGCGGCATACATGGCTGCCTCCGAGCACAAGGGCCAACCGACCGTCATCCTCGCGAAGACGGTCAAGGGCTATGGCCTCGGCCCGACCTTCGAGGGTCGCAACGCGACGCACCAGATGAAGAAGCTCACGCTGGCCGACCTCAAGTCGTTCCGCGACGAGATGAGCATCCCGATCACCGATGCGACGCTCGAAGAGAACCCCTACCTGCCGCCGTATTACCACCCCGGTCAGAACGACGAAGCGATCGAGTACCTCCAGGCTCGCCGGCGCGAGCTCGGCGGCTATATCCCGGAGCGACGCACCAAGTACACCCAGATCCCCCTTCCCGAAGACGCCTCGTACGCCATTGCAAAGAAGGGCTCCGGCAAGCAGGAGGTTGCGACGACGATGGCCTTCGCACGCCTGTTGAAAGACCTCCTGCGCGCGCCCGACTTCGGTCACCGCATCGTGCCGATCATTCCGGACGAAGCTCGCACCTTCGGCATGGACGCCTATTTCCCGACGTCGAAGATCTACAACCCGAACGGCCAGCACTACACCTCGGTCGACCGTGAGCAGCTCCTGGCTTACAAGGAGAGCCCGCAGGGTCAGATCATCCACGTGGGCATCAACGAGGCCGGAGCATTGGCGGCATTCACGGCCAGCGGCACCAGCTACGCGGTGCAGGGCGAACCGCTCATCCCGGTCTACGTGTTCTACTCCATGTTCGGGTTCCAGCGGACCGGCGACGCCCTCTGGGCCGCCGGCGACATGATGGCGCGCGGTTTCGTCATCGGCGCCACGGCGGGCCGAACGACGCTGACGGGCGAAGGCCTGCAGCACGCGGACGGTCACTCGCACCTCCTCGCCGCGACGAACCCCGCAGTCGTCAGCTACGACCCGGCGTACGGCTACGAGATCGGCCACATCGTACGGGCCGGAATCGAGCGCATGTACGGCACCGACGCCGAAGGCAACCCGGCCCACAGCAACCCGAACGTCATGTACTACCTGACGGTCTACAACGAACCGATGAACCAGCCGGCCGAACCTGACGAGCTCGACGTCGACGGGATCCTCAGGGGCGTCTACAAGCTCAAGGCAGCTGAGAACCTAGGACCGCGCGCCCAGCTCCTTGCCTCGGGTGTCGGTGTGCCGTGGGCTCTCGAAGCGCAGCAGCTGCTTGCCGAGGACTGGAACGTGGCTGCCGATGTCTGGAGCGTCACCTCCTGGACGGAGTTGCGTCGCGACGGCCTCGCCGCAGACGAGCACAACTTCCTTCACCCGAACGATGAGCCGCGCACCGCGTATGTCACCGACAAGCTTCGCGGCGCCGAAGGGCCCTTCGTAGCGGTGTCCGACTTCATGCACGCCGTCCAGGACCAGATCCGCCAGTTCGTGCCCGGCGATTACTACACGCTCGGCGCCGATGGTTTCGGCTTCTCCGACACACGTCCCGCGGCCCGTCGCTTCTTCAAGATCGACGGCCCGTCAATGGTCGTCCGCACGCTCCAGGCTCTGGCCAAGCGCGGCGAAGTCGACCCCGGTGTCGTCCAGCAGGCCATCGACCGCTACCAGTTGCACGAGGTGACGGCAGGAACGTCGGGGTCCGCCGGCGGAGAGAGCTGATCGGGTCGTGAGCGCTGCTCGCGCACAGGATCCCGCGGCCAAACAGAAAACGCTCGCCTGGTTGCGAACGGTCTCGGGCGAACTCGCCAGCGCCGCCATCAAGAAGCTCGACGAGACGCTGCCCTGGTATGGCTCCATGCCACCGGGGCGGCGCTCCGCCGTCGGTCTCGTCGCCCAGGCCGGCATCACCTCGTTCATCAGCTGGTTCGACGACCCGAAGGCCACACCGTGGATCGCCGCCGATGTGTTCGGCGCGGCGCCGCGCGAATTGCTCCGGAGCGTCAGCCTGCAGCAGACACTCCAGCTGATCCGGGTGACCTGCGAGGTCGTCGAAGATCGCGTCAAAGACGGAGACAGCTACCTTCGTGAAGCGATCCTGCTCTATTCGCGCGAGATTGCGTTCGCCGCTGCCGACGTCTACGCCCGGGCCGCTGAGGCCCGCGGGCTGTGGGACGCCCGTCTCGAAGCCCTCGTCGTCGACTCCATCCTGAGCGGCGAGTACGATGACGAGCTGCCGAGCCGCATCGCGGCCCTGGGCTGGCACGGCCACGGCGAAGTGTCGGTCCTCGTCGGGACGGCACCTCGAATGCTCGACGTTGACGTCCTCCGCCGCACAGCACGCCACCTCGACGCCGATGTCCTCATCGGTGTTCAGGGCTCTCGTCTCGTCCTGGTGATCGGACGTGCCGAGACCGAACTCGACGAGGCCGAGTCGAGCCGGGGGCCGCGACCGAGCTTCACCGAGATCGCCGCGGCCCTCGAACCTGGCTTCGGAGACGGCCCGCTGGTCCTTGGTCACGAGGTCCCGGGCCTCGTTGACGCTTCGGGCAGCGCCAAGGCGGCGCTGGCCGGGTTCGCCGTCGCACGCGCCTGGCGGAATGCCCCTCGGCCGGCTCAGGCTGACGATCTCCTGCCCGAGCGTGCTCTGGCCGGCGACCCCGTCGCCCGCTCCACCCTCGTGAACCGGATCTATCGTCCGCTGAAGGCCCATTCCACCGAACTTCTGACGACGTTATGGTGCTACCTCGACAATGGCAGGTCGCTCGAGGCGACGGCACGCGAGCTGTTCGTCCATCCGAACACCGTCCGGTATCGCCTCAAACGGGTCACCGACGTGATCGGCTGGGATGCCACCGGAGCGCGCGAAGCCCTCATCCTGCAGTCCGCTCTCATCCTCGGATCGATCGCCGATCCCGACGCGCCGACGGTCAGAACCAGAACACCCGGCGGAGCCAAGTGATCGGCATCTACAACGGTTCGATTGATTCTTCGTCGATCTACTCCACCGTGCCGCGGGAAATCATTGGCAGGATGGTCCGGTGATCGTTCTCGTCGCCCCCGGGCAAGGCTCTCAAACCCCCGGCTTCCTCGCTCCCTGGCTCGACGACCCCGAGTCGCGATCACTTGTCGAGCGGCTCTCCGAGGCCTCGGGTGTCGATCTCGTCGCTCACGGCACCGTCTCCGACGCCGACACGATCCGTGACACGGCGATCGCGCAGCCGCTCATCGTCGCCGCCGGCCTCGTCACCGCGCGCGCGCTGTTCACACTCACCCCGAAAGAAGCGATTGCCGGAGTCGCGGGTCACTCCGTCGGTGAACTCACCGCCGCTGCACTCGCCGGAGTCATCTCCGAAGACGACGCCGTCTCACTGGTGACGGTCCGCGCACGCGGCATGGCCGAGGCCGCGGCAGCCACCCCGACCGGCATGAGCGCCGTACTCGGAGGCGACGAGACGGAGCTTCTCGCCACCCTCGACTCCCTCGGCCTCGCCCCCGCCAACTTCAACGGTGGCGGGCAGATCGT
>JAODMX010000209.1 GCA_025464735.1 Frondihabitans sp.
GCTAGACCCACGCCGTCGGCTGTCGCGGTGGTCCTAGGACCTCCGCGCTGGCCGGAGGCGAGGGTTTAGCCGACCGGCAGGGTCGGCAGCGGGCGGGGCGGCACGGTGCCGCCGGTCACGCCGACCACAGCGCGCGCGTCAGGTCGATGCGCCAGGTGCCGGCCCGTGACCAGACGAGCGGCGTGCCCTCAACACGGTACATCTCGAGGGCGCGCTGCTCATGGCCCTCCGGTGGGTGCCCGGATGCCCGCACGACCCGCCACCAGGCGAGGTCGCCGCCGGCGTGCGCCATCACCTTGCCGACTCCGCGAGAGGAGCGCGAGCCGAAGGCCGCCGCGACTCCGCCGTAGGTCATCACGTGGCCCGCGGGGATCGACTCCACGACTCCGATCACGAGCGAGACGAAGTCGTCGGGGTCGCTCGGCTCCGCAACGACGGGTGCCTCAGGCATCAGCTGCGTCAGGCGCCGAGGAGGTCGGCCTCGGTCTCTCCATCCGGTGACGGAGCGATAGTCAGTTCGGCGAGGTGCTCGCCGTAGGGAGTCTCGCCCACCTGCTTGAAACCGATGTGGGCGAAGAACGACTCCGGACCGTCTTCACCCGGTTCGTACATGACCGTGAGCCTGTCGAAACCGCGGTGGCGGGCCTCCGCAGCCAGGGCATGGACGGCGAATCGACCGATGCCTCGGCCTTGTGCGTCGGCGGAGACATTGATTCGCCAGATGCAGCTCCGGAGCTCGGGTTGGTCGTTGTCGGCGTCGAAGTTGCCCATGATGAACCCGACGACCTCGTCGTCGTCGAGAACAACGCGCGGCCAGGCGGAGGCGGGGTTCACGTAGGCCTCGGCGATGGAGTGGGAGACCGGCGCCACGTATTGCTCTTGACCCGGTTTCAGGGTCAACGAATTGGCAGCGACGATCGTCGCGGCGGACAACTCTTCGAGGCGGAGCTCACTCATGTCGTTCAGGGTAGCGCGGTGGGCCGGGGGACGACAGAACGCATTCAAACCTGTGGATGAACCCCGTTCCATCGATCGAATTCCTCTCGATCCCGCGGGGCACTCTGCCGGGAGGCGATAGGGTGCGAACGTCACGAGAAGGAGAGAAGACCGGTGCGGACAGGCACGAACCTCCCGGCGATTGGCGGCTACAACCAGGCCGTGGTCCTCGACGCGGTCCGTCGTGCGCCGGCGGGCCTCAGCCGGGTGGAGCTCGCGGAGCGCACCGGATTGAGTGCGCAGACCATCGGCAACGTGTCGCGGCGACTGCTCGACGCGGCGCTCGTTCGGGAGACCGGCAAGGTTGTCAACGGCCCGGGCAAGCCGCGCACGATCCTTCAGCTGGAGGCGCGAGGAAGCTTCGCGGTGGGGGTTCACATCGACCCAGCCGTCATCACGTATGTGGTGCTTGACCTCCGCGGCGGCATCGTGTCGCACTCCCGAACCCGAACGCCATCGGCCTCCCAGCCTGACCAGGTGATCGAGCTGATGGCTCGCTCGATCGAACGGCTGATCGACGACTCCGGCGTCGACCGTCGCCTGGTCCTCGGCGTCGGCATCGCATCGCCCGGGCCGATCGATGTCGGGGAGGGCATTGTGCTCGACCCGCCCATGCTGCCCAGGTGGCGCGGAGTTCCGCTGCGAGCGGCCCTGAGTGAGGCCACTGGTCTGCCCGTCCTCCTCGAGAAAGACGTCACGGCCGCTGCGGTGGCTGAGCTCTGGTTCTCGAGCGGTGCCTCCCGCGCCAACTTCGCTTTCCTGTATTACGGCACCGGATTCGGTACGGGGCTCGTGATCAACCGCGAGGCGATCCGAGGTGCGAGCTCGAACGCCGGCGACGCCGGCCACATCACGGTCGACCCCGACGGGGCGATCTGCGTGTGCGGCCATGCAGGCTGTGTCGGAGACCTCGTGACGCCGCGGTCACTCGTCTCCCAGGCGATCGACGAAGATGTGCTTCAGCGGCGCGTCGGTCGCGACGACGACCCATTCGACATGTCGACGGTGAGCGAGTCGTTCCATGAGTTGGCGGCGAGCGCCGGATCCGGGAACGACGCGGCCATAAGGATCCTGCATCGGGCGGCTCGGCGCCTGGCTCGCGCGATCGTGGTCATCGTGAACCTCCTCGATATCGACGAGATCGTTTTCGGCGGTCCGTTCTGGGACGAGATCGGTGACGCCGTTCTCGAGGTGCTGCCGATGGCGGTCGAGTCCTCGGAGGCTCTCATTCGAAAGCGCAGTCTGCGCTTCGAGCGCTCGGGGATCGGCGAGGACGTTGCGGCCGTGGGGGCCGCCTGTCTCGTTCTCGACTACGCGTTCTCGCCGCGACCGTCCGCGATGCTCATCTCCGTTTGACGGTCCAGCCGCGGTTGTCGGGTCGCTTTGGGTGCGCCTCCGACGACCCGTCACGAGTTCGTCACGAGGGGTTGACAGCGAGTTACTCATTACGTTTTAGTAATACGACCAGCGGTCCGGCAGAGCAGCCGGGCAGGGCCGCGAGTACTCATCCCCTCGGCCCCTTGTGGAGCAAAGGAGCACCATGAAACGCATCATCATCGTCCCGTCGTCAGGTCGGCGCCGCCGCCTCGTCGGTCGCCGGAGTGTGTCCGTCGTTGCCGGAGTCGTCGCGACGGTTCTTCTCGCCAGCGGTTGCAGCGGGGCAGGCAGCAGCGCGAACACCATCAAGATCGCGTACGAGAAGTTCGGCACGTTCACCCAGCTCGACACCCACTTGAAGGCCGTCGCTAAGACCTTCGAGAAGGCCAACCCAAACATCAAGATCGAGCTCGAGCCGATCGCCGCCCAGAACGACGACTACTACACGAAGCTCGCCCTTATGGAACGCTCGCCTTCCACCGCTCCCGACATCATCTACGAAGACACCTTCAAGGTGAAAGCCGACGCGGCGGCCGGTTACCTCCTTCCCCTCGACCAATACACGAAGACCTGGTCCGACTGGAGCAAGTTCTTCGCCAGCGCCAAGCAGGCCGGTGTCGGGAGCGACGGCAAGACCTACGGGATCCCGATGGGCACCGACACGCGCGCGATCTGGTACAACAAACAACTCTTCGCCAAGGCTGGCCTTCCCGTCCCGTGGACCCCGAAGACCTGGGCCGATGTTCTGAGTGCCGCCAAGACGGTCAAGGAGAAGCTTCCGGGTGTCGTCCCGCTGAACGTGTACTCGGGCAAACCGCAGGGCGAAGGCTCGACCATGCAGGGCTTCGAGATGCTCCTCTACGGGACGCCCGGCGGCACGCTGTACGACGCCAGTTCGAAGAAGTGGGTGTCCGGCGCGAGCGGGTTCACCGACTCCCTCGGCTTCATCAAAGACGTCTACCAGGGCAACCTCGGCCCGACGCCTCAGCAGGCGCTCGACACCAACGCGGCAACCGTCGTGACGGGGCAGTGGTTGCCTCAGGGCAAGCTCGCTATGGATCTCGATGGTTCGTGGGTCAGCGGCACCTGGCTGAAGTCGGGTACCAACCCGTGGCCCGAGTGGGACAAGGTCATGGGGATCGCCCCCATGCCGACGCAGAACGGTGAGGCCCCCGGCGTCAACAGTATGTCCGGCGGCTGGACTCTCGCGGTGGGCGCCCACAGCAAGAACCCGAAGAAGGCGTTCGAGTTCATCAGTGACGCGCTCAGCAAGCAGGGCTCGCTCTCGTACGATGTCGCGGCCAGCCAGATCGCGGTGCGAAGCGATGTCGCCTCCGACCCGGCCTACGCCAACTCGAATCCGACGTTCAAGTTCTTCTCGTCACTCGTGAAAGACACGCACTTCCGGCCCGCGACCACTGACTACAGCCAGATCTCGAACCAGATCACTGTCGCGATGGAGTCCGTCATGACGGGCCAGCAGACGCCCAAACAGGCGGCCGCAGCCTACGACACGGCGCTCGCCGGGATCGTCGGCAACAGCGCCGTGACGAAGAAGTAGAACGCCTATGGCCACGATCGCTCCGACTCCGGTCGGAAAGAACAACGGTCCGGAGGGAGGGCCCCGCGGCGCGTCGTCGCGGGGCCCCCGCCCGGGGTTCGCTCGGGCACGCCGACTGCGTACCACCGCGCGAACGATCC
>JAODMX010000217.1 GCA_025464735.1 Frondihabitans sp.
GCCGTCGAGACGGCGTGCGATGCCCACCAGGATCGGAAATCAGGATCCTGCAGAGAGAGTTCTCCCACGAGCGCGGCGAGGCGCCGGTCGCCGGGGTCGCGGGCGGCTTCCATCCGGAGGGATGCCACCGTGGTGGCAGCGGCCTGCTTCCAGTCGATGTGGAGGGCCCGCATCCTCCTGTCGGTGAACATCAGTCGCACGTAGTTACGTTCATCGGGCGCGAGGACGCCGAAGTCGAGGAACAGGGCGACGGCCGCAGTGTTCCAAGCCAGGACGTCCATTCGGCGTCCGAGGACGATCGCGGGCGACTCCGTCAGCTGATCGAGCAGGCGTCGCATTGCGGGCCGAACCGATTCGCGTCGATGCTGCCGCGGCAGGGTCGACGCCTTGCCAGCGAGTTCGTACAGGTACGTGCGTTCGTCTTCGTCGAGGCGGAGGGCGTGTTCGAGCGTGACGAGGACGGCGGCCGACGCGGCAACCCGGCCCTGCTCGAGGCGGGTGTAGTAGTCGACGCTGATTGACGCGAGTTGCGCCACCTCTTCACGCCGCAAACCGACGACGCGGCGTTGGGATCCGAAATCGGGCAGTCCGACCTCGCGTGGCGTCAGTGCGGCACGGCGCGACTTGAGGAAGTCGCCCAGTTCCGTGGCTACGCTGGTCCGCTCGCTCATGCCTTCTATTGTCCGCGCCGCGTCGCACGGCCGACAGGCCACGATTCTTCCCCGGCAAATTCCTGACTCTTTTCCCTCACGACGAGCCGACCCACGCTGGGGTGATGACAAACAACAACGCCACCAAGACGGCGGTCACATTCGACAGCGCCGGCCTGACACTCGCCGGACACCTCTACCTCCCGGAGACGAGCGACGAGAAGCTCCGTGCTGCGATCGTTGTCGGGCATCCGGCCAGCGGCGTGAAGGAGCAGACAGCCGGTCTCTACGCCGAGAGCCTCGCCCGCGAGGGGTTCGTGGCTCTCGCTTTCGACGCCGCCTACCAGGGGGAGAGTGCCGGGCAGCCCCGCGGGCTCGAAGATCCGGCGCACCGAGTCGAAGACATCAAGGCTGCGGTTTCCTACCTCGGCACCGTTGCGGCAGTCGATCCCGACCGCATCGGAGCACTCGGCATCTGCGCATCGGGTGGATATGTGATCCCTGCGGCTGCAACCGACCATCGGATCCAAGCCGTCGCCACCGTCAGCGCCGCGGATATCGGACGCCAGTTCCGTGAAGGAGCCGACGGCACCCAGGATCCTGCTGTCATCCAGGCGATGCTCGATGCGGCCGCGGCGGCTCGCACTGCCGAGGCTCGTGGCGACGGTGTCGAGGTGTTTCCGATCTTCCCTGAGACTGCCGAAGAAGCGCGTGCTGCGGGCGGCCAGCACGGTTTCGAGGGGTTCGACTACTACTGCACTGACCGGGCGCAGCACCCGCGGTCGGCCAAGACATTCACCTGGAACAGCATCGACCGGATCGTTCCCTTCGAACCCTTTCGGTTCATCGACCTCATCGCGCCACGGCCTTTGCTCATGATCGTCGGCACCGAGGCCGTCACGAAACACATGACGACGGAAGCGTTCGCGGAGGCGCGGGATCCGAAGACCCTCATCTGGATCGACGGCGCCAGCCACGTCGATCTCTACGACAGGCCTGAATTCGTCGGCCCCGCCACGGCCAACCTCGCCGAGTTCTTCACGGCTGCACTACGACGCCACGACGTGGCCGAGCCCGCTGGAGCTGCCTGACTCGGGCGGCCGAGCGCTCGCTCAGCGGGCGGCGGCGCAGCTTCGCATCGAACAATCTTCTTGAAAGATTGTCGCGAGGGGTGTCGGATTGGGGCAGGCGCGTTCGTAGTAAGGGTGAGTGGCTGCCCAGGAGGGGCGCCCCCAACCGCAGGAGATGATCCACGATGCAGTACCTGGTTTCCGTGATCGATGACGGGCAGGCCTTCGCCGCCCAGAACACCCTTTCCGCGACCGAGGTCGAGATGGCTGCGATCGACGTCTTCAACGACCGGCTTCAGTCGGAGGGCAACTGGGTTTTCGCCGGTGGGCTCTCGGCGCCCGATGCTGCAACCGTCATCGATAACCGGGACGACAAGGGCGTTATCACCGATGGCCCGTTCCTAGAGTCGAAGGAGTACCTCGCCGGATTCTGGGTCTTCGAGGCGCCCGATCTCGACGTGGCGCTGAAGCTCGCGGCCGAGGGATCGAAGGCGTGCAACCGAAAGGTCGAGGTGCGACCGTTACTCACCCTCTGAAGATGGACGCGCAGGAGGCCATCGTCCGCGCCCACCGGCAGGAGTGGGCGCGGGTGGTCGCCTCGCTGACGAGGCGCTTCGGCGACCTCGACATTGCCGAGGAGGCGGCGGCCGAGGCGTTCGCGACCGCCGTCGAGCGGTGGCCAGTCGACGGGGTGCCGCCCGGCCCAGGCGCCTGGCTGACGACGACCGCGAACCGCAAGGCGATCGACCGGATCCGGCGCGAGAACAAGCGCGACGACAAGCACAGGGAGGCGCAGATCGTGTTCGATGACGAACCGCCCGAACCTCTAGGTGCCATCGACGACGAGCGCCTCCGGCTGGTCTTCATTTGCTGTCACCCGGCGCTTGCGATGGAGTCGCGCGTCGCGCTCACCCTGCGCCTGGTGGGCGGGCTGACGGTGGACGAGATCGCGCGGGCGTTCCTCGTTCAGGAGGCCGCGATGGGGCAGCGGATCACCCGCGCGAAGGCAAAGATCAAAGCGGCTGGGATCCCGTTTCGGGTGCCCTCCACGGAGGATCTCCCGGCGCGCGTCTCCGGCGTGCTCGCCGTCCTTTTCCTCGTCTTCAACGAGGGCTACCTGGCGACCGGCCCCGAGAGTGCGCCCCTTCGCGGCGACCTCACGGCAGAGGCGATCCGGCTTGGTCGCCTCCTCCGTTCCCTCCTTCCGGAGGATGGTGAGGTGGCCGGACTCCTGGCGCTGATGCTCCTCACCGAGGCCCGTCATCACGCTCGAGTTTCGTCGAGCGGTGAGCTGATCCCTCTGGATGAGCAGGACCGTCGCACCTGGGATGGGGCGTTGATTACCGAGGGACATCGGTTGGTGCGCGAGCGTCTGCAGGGCGGACTCGCGCCAGGGCGCTACCAGATTCTGGCGGCGATCAACGCCGTGCACACCTCCGCACGCGATGCCCGCGATACCGACTGGGCGCAGGTCGTTGCCCTGTACGACCAGCTCGTCGTTCTGGATCCTTCGCCGATAGTCGCGCTGAACCGGGCCATCGCCGTCGCCGAGGTCGACGGGCCGAAAGGAGCACTGGCAACCGTGGAGCTCCTGGACGGCGCTTTGGCCGGCTATCACGCCTACCACGTCACTCGCGCCGAGCTGCTGCGCCGATTGGGCCGCGACCAGGAGTCGCGGGCGGCGTACGACACGGCCATCGCCCTGGCAGGCAACACTGCCGAGAGGGCGTATCTGACCCGTCGTCGCGACGACCTGACGGAGCTGTTCCTGAGGCTCGGCTACGAGCCGTAGGCGCTGAGGAATTTGTTGCGGAACGAGTCCATGCGCCACACCGGTGCGGTCGGCGATGGAAGCATGCCCGGCTGCCAGTGCCACGACGAGATCTGGTCGGTCACGGTCGGATCCTTCGAGATGATGCTGATGGGCACGTCGTGGTTCGAGTGTTGACCGCTCACCTCGGTGTTCGGCTGGTGGTCACCTAGGACGACGAGGACGAGGTTCGGGTCGTTGAAGGTGTGCAGGAACGAGAACAGCGTGCTCATGGTGTACTCGATCGACTGCGCATAGAGCTGCTGGACGTGCTTCGGGTTCTGCCAGACCACGCTCGGCGGAAGCCCCTCTGCCGGCTGCGGGTCGTAGATCGATCCGTTGCCGACCGACGCCCAGGGAACTTCGTGCGGCAGCGGCGTCCACGGCGTGTGCGATGTGTCGAAGTCGATTTCGGCCATCAGCGGTTTGTGTGGCTTCGCCAGCTCATGCTGCTGAAAATACGACCAGGTGTACTGGTCGGGCACGCGAGCGTAGCTGAAGCTCGGCCCCTGGTAGCCCACGTTCTGTGAGTTGAGTGCAGTGCCAAAGTGATAGAAAGATTTGCCAACCGGCCACGGCTTCGAATCGGAGGGCACGTCGCTGATGGTTTGCCAACCCGCCTTCTTGAAGGCGTCGCTGAGCGTGAACCTGTTGCTGGCGGTCACCTTGGAGTACCGCTGGGGCGAGTCGACCCACAGCCCCGACTCCAGCGTCGAGTGCGCCAGCCAGCTGATGCCGCCGAAGGTCGACGAGGTGAGGAACGCGCTGCGCTCCGAGTAGCCGTCCGCTGCCAGCTGCGAATTTCCCTGCTCGAGGACTTTGTCCACGCCGGTCGAGAAGGGCGTGTTCTGCACGGCCACTTGCCCGTAGCTTTCGATGAACGCCACGATGACGTCCTTGCCCTTGAGCCCGGTGAGGAGCTGGTTCGACGGCACCGTCGCGAAGCTGTCGGTTGACCCGGCCGCATCGAACGTGGCTTCGCTGCGAGCCGTGGTCACGGCCTGGTCGGACTTCGCGACGATCGTGCTGAGCGTGTCTGTGGCTGCGAGTGGTTCGCCGGGCACGATCTGCGCCCCGACGAGACCGATCACGACCCAGGCGGCCGTCACGACCGAGCCTTCGATGATCGCGGTGCGCCGATGCCGGCGGGCCGCGGCGTCGAGGCGGAGCAGGGCGGCTGTGACGGCGACCACGGCGGCCAGGCTGACGACGATCAGGGCGATCAGGATCCCGAGTGCCCCCAGTGATCCGGTCGAGTCACCGAGCACGCCGTAGCCGTCCACCAGCTCCGGCCACCCGGTCACGACGTTGAACGTCGTTCCCACCTCGGTCGAGAACCCCCGATCGAGGGCGGCGATCAGAATCGTCGCCACGAAGACGATCGCCAGCACGGCGGCGACCATCTGGCGGGCTCGACGCCAGGGCAGGAGCGCCAGGATGATGAGCGCGAGCACGGCCTCTAACGGAACACGGAGCAGAGCGATCGCGGATCCTGAAGTGATCACGCCCGGGGCAAGTGTGGCGGCGAAGAGGACGGCAGCGGCGACGGCAGCCGTGGTCCTGGCGCGGGCGCGACTCACGAGAGGCCCAGCACGAGGGATTCCCGCAGGGAGGCACTCGACAGCGGCTGAGAAGTCACGGCCCGATCTGACATCGCATAGCGGAGGAGCACGATCTCACCGAGCGATCGGACCTCGGCGAGCCGTGCTCGGCGGCTGCTCGTCCAGGGGAATGCGCCACCGTCGACGAAGCGAGGTGCCCGCGGGTCGCCGACGAAGAACGGCGCCACTGCCAGGTGCAGTTCGTCGACGAGGTTTGCGGCCAAGAACTGCGTGTGGATGGATCCTCCGCCCTCCACCATGAGGCTGGACACCCCGCGATCGGAGAGATCCGAGACGAGATCGGGCATTGTCACCTCGTCGCCCAGCCCGATGACCACGGCCCCGCTGCCCAGTTGTCCCCGGATCCGTGGTGCTGTGGATCGCGGGCAGTAGACGAGTTTCGTGGCGCCGTCGTCCGCAAAGAATGCCGCGCCGGGATCCAAGTCTCCTGTTCTGGTGGCCGTGATCTTCCAGGGCGAACTCGATCGACCGGCCGCTTCTCGCACGCGTTGGCGAGCGAGGCTGTGCACGAGCAACCGCGGGTTGTCGAGGCGGACCGTGCGTGCCCCGACCAGGACGGCGTCGTTCTGCGCGCGGACGTCGTCCACTCGATCCCGATCGAGATCGTTCGAGAGGACGAGTCGTGGTGGTTCGGCAGTGTCGAGGTAACCGTCGAGGGAGATCGCGCTGCTGAGAGTGATGTAGGGGCCGTCGATCATGATGTTTCCTCTCGAGGATGAGGTCGCCGGGCTGCCGAGACCGCCGTCACGATCACGCCGGGTGCGACGCCGATGAGGGCGAGGACGCCGAAGAGGGTCGAGGCTGCGACGCCGCCGGTCAGGGTGAGGCCGGCCGTGGCGAAAGCCCATCCGGCGACGCCCTCGCGGGGACCCCATCCGCCGATGTTCAGTGGAATGGCGGCCGCCAGGAGGATGACGAGCGCGAGGGTGAGCATCTGCGGCGGGGGCACTCTCTCGCCCACGGCCGCCGTGGCGATCGCGAAGGTTGCGACGTGGCAGCCGATGACGACGATCGAGGCGGCGGTGACGCGGAACACGACCGACGGCGATCCGAGGCCGGCGCGGAGCAGACTCAGCTCGCTCCGAACCGCGCGGCGCACGCGCGAGCTCATGATTACCGTGGTGACGCTGACCGCCGCAAGTAGGCAGAGGACGATTCCGAGCCAGGTGAGGAGAGCCGGCGTGAACGGGATCCCGACGCAGACCAGGAACACGAGCGTGAGTGCGATCTGCACGACCTGGCCGGCGCTCCGCTCGACGACGACCGTGCGCGAGGCCGCGCCGACCTGCCCCGTGTCGCGCCCCTGGCTGATCGCCCGATGGACGTCTCCCACGACCCCGCCGGGAAGCACCGCGTTGAGGAATTGCGAGCGGTAATACATCGCGACCGCGGTCGACCAGCTCAGCCTCAGGCCGAGTCGCCCGGAAATGACGGTCCACCGCCAGGCGGCGGCTGCCGTTCCGATCCCGGTCAGGACGAGCGCGGCGCCGACCGAGCGGAGGTCGATGCTGGCGACACCATGAAGAAACGGGGCGCCTCCGACGCGGAGGAGGACCGAGACGAGGATCCCGAGCGCTACGGTGATCTTCGCCGCGAGCCGAAGTCGGGTCGAACGCGCGGTTCTCGGTCGCGCGGTGCTGGTTGGCGTGGTGGCCGTGATCGTGGTCGTCATCTCGGCCACGCCAGGAGGTCCGTGTGGTGCACCGCGACGGACAGCGCTCCGCGGGACGCCTGAGTCATCCGGAGCTCTCGGTACGCGAGCGCCTCCCCCCGGAGCTCCGGGCGCTGCTCGACGGCGGCATCGACCCAGCCGCCGAACCATTCGGCGAGCAGCCGTGGATCGTGGGATCCGAGACGCCAGACCGTGTCGACCTCGCGAACGTTCCAGCCGGCATCCTCGAAGAGATGGCGAACGACCGACCCCGCGTTCGGCCCGAGCAGCCACCGCCCGCCGGAGTCTCGCTCCTGATGCAGGTTGAACGCGGTCTCGAACGACGTGTCACTCTCGTCGTGTGGCGAGAGGTCGACCTTGCCCGTGACGCTGAGGCTCACGAACGCGGGGGAGCCCGCTGCGAGGCACGCCTGCACGATCGCGTGCGTTTCGGTGAAGGTCAGCACATCGAGCAGGGCTGAGGCCGTCACGAGGCCGGCACCGGTGAGATCCGGGGCCTCCAGGTTCTCCAGATTTCCGGTGCGAGCACTGACGGAGACCGGTTGCCCGTCGGCGTCGAGCGGCCGGGCCCCCTCGAGCGCACGATCCGTCAGCGCCTGGTTCCAGTCGTGCAGGATCCAGGTCTGTGGACCCGGCAGCAGCGGTGCGAGCCACCGCATCATGGATCCGGTGCCACTCCCCAGATCGTGGATGTCACCGGGACGCCCGGCGAGCAGGGAAGCAGCCGTCCGGGCGAGGTCGAGCGAGCGCGCTCGGGCGTCTTCGCTCTCGCGGAGCGCGAGCCAATCGCTGCTGACGGGCAGGATGTCGGTCATGCCACGCGCTCCAGATCGAGGAGAGCCTCAGCGACGATACGGGAGGCGACGCTCCATGAGCGTGTGTGTTCTCGGGCGTCTCTTGCTCCGGACCTGAAGCTGCTGCGCCGCGTCGGATCCAGTAGCCATCGCCGAAGCTCGACGGCCAGTGCATCGACATCGTCGGGCGGCACGAGGATGCCCGCCTGGGCGTACGAGATCGCCTCGGGCAGTCCGCCCACGCGTGTCGCCAGCACGGGGACGCCGTGCGCGAGGGCCTCGGCGGCGGCCATGCCGTAGCTCTCGACGCGTGATGGCGCGACGACGAGATCGGCCCGCGCGAATTCGTTCTCGAGAGGGGTACCCGTCAGGATGCCGGTGAATGCGATTCGGTCGGCCAGCCCCGACGCTGCGGCGAGCTCCGTCATCTCGTCGACGAAGTCGGGTGCGACCGTCCGCGATCCGACCAGCGCGCACGTCCAGCCGTGGAGATCGGAGAGCCCGCTCAACGCACGGATGAGGAGATCCTGTCCCTTGTGGTGCGCGACCGCCCCGACGCAGAGCAGACGGCCGCCGGTCGTCGAACCGATCGACGCCGGTGCCGGGACCGTGCCGGGAGGCGCGACGACGAGGAGGTGCGGGTCGATGCCCCGCGCGATCAGCTCGTTTCGGGTCCAGTTGCTCGTCGTGATGATCCGGCTCGCGGCGGCTAGGGCGGTGTGCTCGCGATCGTCGATGCCGCGGCCTGCGATCGACATCTTGTCGTCGTCGCGGACGCGACTCGCGACCATGTGGGCCAGCACGACGAGCCGAAGCCTCGGTGCGTGGTCGGTGAGTGCATCGGGGGCCTGCACGCCGACGAGGCCGTCGACCAGGACTACCGCGCCATCCGGGATCCGGATCAGGGCGCGCTCTGTTTCGCGGCGTCGAGGTTCAGCGACGGAGATCATGGCGACGTCCCAGCCGAGCTCCCGCAACCCGTCGCGGAGGTGCCGATCGTACACGTTGCCCCCGCTCACCTGCCGGTGGTCGTCGATGCCCTCGGGCACGACGAAGTACATCCGATCGAAACCGTCGACGCTCATAGTGACCTCGAATAGCTCGCCCAGGCGATGTGCGATTCGTGCAGGGTGACGGCGATCGACAACACTTGTGCGGCCTCTGCGGCGAGAACCCGGTCGGCGAGGCGATCGGCGATCACCCGGCACAGTCGCTCCGTCGTCGTGTTCACCCCGGCAAATTCTGGATCCTCATCGAGGTTGCGATACGTCAGAGAGCCGGTGATCGCCGCCAGGGCATCCGTCGCCCATCCGATGTCGACGACGATGCCGTTGTGGTCGAGGTCGTCGGCGGAGAAGGTGGCGTCGATGACGAAGGTGGCTCCGTGCAGCCGTTGCGCGGATCCGAAGACCTCGCCCGCGAAGCTGTGGGCAACCATCATGTGGTCGCGCACGGTTACTGAATACGGCATGTCGAGTCCTCCCAGTCGATGGTGTGGCAGAGATCGGAGCTGCGGCCGGAGGCGATGTCTGCCATGACGTCGGGCAGGTCGCGCCACGGTGACCGAGACGTGAGCAGGACATCGAACGCCTCATCGCGCAAGAGCGCCAGTGCCAATCCGAGGCGGTCACGGGTCGTGCGACTCTCGCGGCGCCGAGCGGAAACGGCACCGACCTGGCTCGAACGGATCGTGAGCCGCCGCGAGTGGAAGTCGGCGCCGAGCATCAGCGTTGCGGGGCGATCCCCGTACCAGCTGGCCTCGATCACCTCGCCCTCCGTCACCACGGTCTCCAAGGCGAGTTGAAGCCCTTCCGCCGAACCGCTGGCATTGATGACCAGGTCGCGGTCGCGCGGCGCGGTCGACGGACTCGCGAAGTCGACGCCGAGCTGCCGCGCGGTCCCTCGTCGAGTCGGATCCGTGTCGACAAGAGTGACGTCGATTCCGGGCACCCCGCGGACGAGGCGGGCGACGCAGCAGCCGATCATTCCGGCTCCGACGACGGTGACCCGATCGCCGACGAGCGGGGCGGCATCCCAGAGGACGTTGATCGCCGTCTCGACAGCGCCCGCCAGGACCGCGCGTCGAGCCGTGACCCCGTCGGGCACAGGGACGACGGCCGTAGCGGGCACGACGAAGACGGACTGGTGCGGGTACAGCGTGAAGACGGTCTTCCCGAGCAACGATGGCGGCCCCTGCTCGACGACGCCCACGTTGAGATAGCCGTACTTGACCGGCCCGGCGAAGTCGCCCTCCTGGAACGGGGCTCGCATCCTCTCGTGCTCCTGCACCGGCACGCGCCCGAGGAAGACCATCGTCTCGGTGCCGCGACTCACCCCCGTGTGAAGGGTCCGAACCAGCACCTCGTCGTCGCCGACGCGCGGGAGCTCCTGCGAGCGAAGAACGCCGATACCCGGCGTCTCCATCCAGAACGCAGTGGCTTCTGCCACGTCGCCACCTCCTCGTGATGAACTTTCGACGCCCGTGCAGCGTGTCAATGGGTATCCCCAAGGAGAGACACGAGATGGACGCAAGTGGAGTTCAATTCGGTTGGATGGCGGCCATCGCCTATCTGCTGATGTCCAATGTGCTGCTGGTTCGGGGCCTGAGGCGGCGACATTCGACCCGGTTCGGCCCGGCGAACCTCGTGACGGCCGTCCGCTCGACGCTGGTCGGAGTCATCACCGGCCTGGTCGCGGCATCCTTCACGATGCCGATTCCCACGGTTCTCCTGCTCACGCTCGTCGTTCCGGCCCTCGCGCTCGACGCCGTAGACGGCTGGGTCGCCAGGCGAACCGGAACCTCGACCGATCTGGGTGCCCGGTTCGACATGGAGGTGGACGCCTTCCTTCTCCTTGTCCTCAGTGCGTACGTCGCGCAGACGATGGGCCCGTGGGTGCTGGCCATCGGCCTCATGCGGTATGCCTTCGTGGCAGCGGGATGGGCTCTGCCGTGGCTCCGTCGCCGGTTGCCACCGCGATACTGGCGGAAGGTTGCGGCCGCGGCTCAGGGCATCGTGCTGGCGATCGCCGCTTCGGGTGTGCTACCGCAGATCGACGCCGCACTCGTCGCTGTTGCTCTCGCCCTTCTCGTGGAGTCCTTCGGTCGCGACGTTGTCTGGCTAGCTTGTCGGTGGGAGGGAGCGGCTCCCGATATCGTTCCCTCGAGCTCGACTATCGGTCGTTCGTAGGCCTCCTCGAGGATGACGATGCCGACGGTTCGAGTTCCCAGGGGTCGCGCATTCTCGAGAAATGTCAGGAGCGCGGCACGAGTGGTGATCGCGCTCTCGATGCGCAGGATGACCCCGCTTGTTTCGCGGTAGAGCCCGAACCCGGTCACAAACGTGGGGGTGGGACGAGGTCGTAGGCGCTGTCATGCAGTGTCAAGAGGTTCCCCGGTTCGTAGCACGTCCAGCCCTGTTCGGCTCGCGTGGTGCCGCAAACGTAAGCCGCAGATCGGCGAGCCGCAAGAGTGTCTCGAGGTCGCCGCACGAGAGGGGAATGTGGCGTATTGTGTTCCGACCTGATCGCGACCGCGGGGGTCGTCAGTCGGCTATGCAGACAGCCCGCACATCGACCTGACGAACGCGACGAAGGCCACGAGGGGCGGTGAAGCCCAGGAGGAACAAAACCACAGCCAGCAAAGACAGCCCGGCCCCGACGAGGGGGACGACTGCGGACCCGGGCAGGCCGATCGCCCCGTTCAGGACTGCCGCGCCCAACACGGGCGCCAGCGCGATCCCGACGTACATGGCCGTCGAATACCAGGAGAGGGCAATGCCCGCAGCGGCCGGGTCGATGCTGACCAAGCGATGCTGCACCGGGATCACGGCGCCGAAGGCGGCGGCACCCCAGACGAGGAAGACGATCGCGAGCGCGAGATACGAGCGCTCCACCAGCGGGGTCAGGGCCAGGACCACGATCTGAATACCGAGGCTGAGGGAGGCCATCGCGCGGCTGCCGAGGCGATCGGTCAGACGCCCTGCGAACGAGTTGCCGACGACGCCCCCGACGCCGAACAGGAGAAGCAGGATCGCGAGGAGCGTGCCGGATCCACCGGTCGCCCCCGCAGTCGCCGCGCTCGAAAAGATGTACACGACGTTGAAAGCGGACGTCAGCAGCAGGCCGGCGAGGAGCGTGACGAGCGTCGATCCGTGGCGCAGGACCCGAAGGCGGACGCGCAGGCCCGTCGCCAGGCCCACGGGGACGTCTCGGACGACGACCGCGAGAATGATTGCCAGGATCGCTCCGAGTGCCGCCAAGACTGTGAGGGGCAGTCGCCA
>JAODMX010000237.1 GCA_025464735.1 Frondihabitans sp.
ACTTCCATGACGTCGTCGGCCATCAGATCGCTGTTCTCAGCGTGCAGCTCGGCGTGATCGAGATCAGCGCGCAGGCGAACCCCGCAGCGACTCAGCAGGCGCTCACCCTGGCACGTACTTCGCTGAAATCCGTTCTCCTTGAGACGCAGCGGATCCTGAACGTCCTCCGATCCGATTCGGATCCGACCGTTGCCGGGCTCACACCCACGCCGGGGGTCGCCAGCCTGGGTGACCTCGTGGCATCTTTTCGCCTCATCGGGCTCGACACCGAGGCTACGATCGGTGAAGCACCGCGCGACCTGAGTCCCGCTGTCGATGTCACCCTCCACCGCATCGTCCAGGAGGGCCTCACCAATGCTCACCGGTACGGGGCGGGTCACGCGACCGTGTCCGTTGCCTTCCGCAACGGCCGGGTAACCATCGACATCGGCAATGAGCTTGGCGCCGGGCCACCCACAGCCGCGATCGGATCCGGCTATGGCCTCATCGGCATGCGGGAACGCGTCGCCTCTGCGGGCGGCGTCGTGAAGGCGGGCGTCGACGGCGAAGGAGTCTTCCGGGTCCACGCGACGCTGTCGGCCAACGGAACGAGGATTTCATGACCAGCATTGTCATCGTCGACGATCAGGAAATGATCCGGATGGGGCTGCGGCTGATCTTGGAGAACCACGAGGGGTTCACCGTTCTCGCCGATCTCGCTGATGGCCTTTCGGCCGTGGAATTCGTCCGCGCGACGCCGGTGGATGTTGTGCTGATGGATATTCGGATGCCCGGCATCGATGGTGTCGAGGCGACGCGAAGGATCCGAGAACTCGATTCGGCCGCGGCGACCCGCATCGTCATCCTCACCACCTTCGAACACGACGAGAACGTCATCTCCGCCCTCCAGGGCGGGGCGAACGGGTTTCTCAGCAAAGCGGTCGGGCCCTCGGAGCTTGTCGCCGGTATCGACGAAGTCGCCGGTGGCGGCGGTGCCCTCTCGGCTGCAGCCGTGACCGCCCTGATCGGCCACGTCTCCACCCAAACCGCGGCTCCTGTCGACGCCGCACTGGCAGAGCGTTTCTACGCGCTGACCCCACGCGAACGCGACGTCGTTGTCGCCATCGCCGCCGGGCTGGACAACGATGAGGCCGCACGCCAACTCTTTGTGTCGCCCTTCACGGTGAAGACGCATGCCAGCCGGGCCATGGGGAAAGTTGGCGCGCGTGACAGGGCTCAGCTCGTCGCCTTCGCGCACCTCGCGGGTCTTACCTCGTAGTCGCGTACTTCAAATGAAGTAGAGACGCCGCTTCATCTGAACGACGCGGCAGGAGGCTCCCGCTTCGAGGATTAGTAGGTCGTCAACCACCGCAGTTACCGCGGGGTTCCCCTTCTACTTCCAAGGAGCACCATGCCACAACTTCTCTCTCGGATCGGGCTGTTCAGCTCCCGCCACCGAGTCATTGTCATCGCCGCCTGGCTGGTGATCTTCGCCTTCTTCACCGTGGTCACCGCCTCCTCGGCCGACACCAACGGGGGCAACTCCGCCGGCTCCACGGAAGCCACCAGGGCGCTGTCCGTCGTGAACGAGAAGTTCCCCGATCTGAGCAGCGGGACCAGCAGTGCCAAGACGCTGCAGCTTGTCATGGAGGCGAAAGGATCCGGCAAGGCGACGGACGCGACCACCGCGAAGGAGATCTCGTCCTTCCTCGACAAGGCCGCTGTCCTTCCTCACGTGAAGACCGTGACCAATCCGTTCGATGCGAACAGCCCCTACATCTCGTCCGATCGAACAACGGTCGTGTCGACCCTGACCTTCTCTGGCGTCACGGAAAGGAACCAGCAGGCCACCTACGACAAGGTCCTCGACCTCGCCAAGACGAGCCCTGCCGACATCCGCACGGAGGTGGGCGGGCAGCTGTTCACGCCGGCCGTCTCCCAGTTCGGCGCGGGCGAGATCGTCGGGATCCTGATCGCCTTCCTCGTTCTGTTCCTTACGTTCGGTTCACTGGTTGTCGCCGGCCTCAATCTCCTGATCGCGCTCTTCGGAGTCGGAATCGGCACAGTCGGGGTTCTGGCCTACAGCGCCATCAACCCGATCCAAGGGACCACGATCACGCTCGCCACGATGCTCGGACTCGCCGTCGGCATCGACTACACCCTCTTCATCCTGACCAGGTTCCGATCCGAACTTCGGGAGGGGCGCAGCGTGCCCGATGCAATCGGGCGCTCCGTCGGCACGGCAGGCACCGCCGTCGTGTTCGCCGGGCTCACCGTCATGATCGCTCTCGCCGGCCTCAGTATCACCGGGATCAGCAGCATTCGAGACATGGGGCTGGCGGGAGCGTTCGGAGTCTTGATCGCCGTCCTCATGGCGCTGACCGTCCTGCCGATCATCCTTCGTGCCCTCGGCCACCGTGCCCTCCCCCGCAAGGAGCGCCGGCAGCGGTCCACCGCCCGCACCTCGGAAGCCGCCTTCGCAACCACCAAGAATTCCTTCCTTCATACCTGGGTCACGTTCGTAGTCAAGCGCCCGGTCGTCTCCCTTCTCGGTGCCGTCCTCATCCTCGGGATCGTCGCGGCACCCATCGTCAGCATGAAGACCGCCTCGAACGTTCCCGGCGGCGATGACCCGAAATCCACCGAGCGGTACGCCTACAACCTCATCGTCGACAAGTTCGGCGGAGTGCAAAGCCCCCTCATCGTCCTCGTGCAGGGTGACGACGTGTCGGCCAAGGTGACAGCCGTGCAGGAAGAGCTCCGGGGCCTCGACGATGTCGAAGCCGTGCTCCCCGGCGCGACCACAACGGCCAACGACGCTGCGCTTCTCACGGTCATCCCGAACGACGGCCCGATTGCCAACAGCACCAAGCAGCTCGTCGCCGACATCCGAAGCAAATCGGACGCAGTCGCGGGCGTGAACCTCCAGGTCACCGGTGAAACCGCGATCGGAGTCGACAGCAATGCCGCCCTTCACGAGGCGCTGATCAAGTACCTCATCGTGATCGTGGTGCTGTCGTTCCTGCTCCTGATCGTCATGTTCCGGTCGCTGCTCGTCCCGCTGATCGCGACCCTCGGATTCCTGCTGTCGCTGGGTGCGTCGTTCGGTGCCAGTACCGCCGTGTTCCAGTGGGGCTGGCTCAGCGCGATCATCGCCGCCCCGCAGGGTGACCCGATGCTCAGCATTCTTCCGATCATCCTTGTGGGCGTCCTCTTCGGCCTCGCGATGGACTATCAGGTGTTCCTCGTGTCGCGCATCAAGGAGATGCACTCCAAGGGCATGACGCCGAAGGACGCCATCGTCCGCGGGTTCACGAAGTCCGGGCCGGTCCTCGTGGCGGCGGCGACGATCATGACGGTCGTCTTCGCGGGCTTCGCGACGAGCGAGATGCATGCCACGCGGCATCGTCA
>JAODMX010000269.1 GCA_025464735.1 Frondihabitans sp.
GACCCGACACGACGGCGTTCAGCATCGCTGCGATCGTGGTCGTGCTCGCATTCGGGTTTCTCATCTCGAAGACGCACGCCATGGTTCATCTCGACCTTGACGGGGTGAAAGTCCTCAACAAGCTGCACGACGGCTTCCTGGGCAAGCTCGGCGCCGATGTCTACAAGGTCTTCAGCCCCGTCGAGGCCGTCGTAATCACCGTCGTCATCGTCCTGGCCATTTGGGCGGTGACTCGCAATCTCCGCCTCGCCGGGACGTTCGCCGTGACCGTGGCCGTGACCTGGTTGTCGAGCGACATCGTGAAACTTCTCGTTCACCGAGCGCGTCCCGACAGGAACGCGTTCTCGAACCATTTGGCCGAGCGCCCCCTCGATCCGTCCTACCCGAGCGGACACATGGTTTTCGTCGCGACTCTTGCGCTCGCCTTCTTCTTCCTCGCCCGCGGCAAGTCCTACCGGCCCGTCGTCGGTGTTGTCGGGATCCTCGTCACGGTGATCGTGGCGTTCTCCCTCGTCTCCGACGGCGTGCACTACCCCACGGACGTGCTCGCGTCGATCGTGTGGTCGATCGGCGTTGCGCCCCTTGTTCTCGGCCTCTGGAATCGATTCGTCGTGCCGCTCACCTACCGGACGCCCTCAGACGTGGAGGACCTCGCATGATCTTCGACCCGCAATCGTTCCTCACAGCGCTCGGGCCGGCCGCCCTTATCGGCCTCGGCATCATGGTCTTCATCGAGTCCGGGCTGCTGTTTCCGTTCCTTCCGGGCGATTCGCTCCTCTTTACGGCGGGACTCCTCGCGTCAAGCGGAGTGCTACACGTTCCGGTCTGGCTCGTCATCGCCGTCGCGTTCGTCGCTGCGGTCCTCGGTGACCAGGTCGGATACTGGCTGGGCCACCGATTCGGCCGGCGCCTGTTCAAGCCGGAGGCGCGGATCCTGAAAACGCGCCATCTGGAGGAAGCGGAGGCCTTCTTCGCGCGGTACGGCGGCGCCGCGCTCGTTCTCGGTCGCTTCGTTCCCGTCGTGCGCACCTATGTGCCGCTCGCGGCCGGGACCAGCCTGTTCCGCTACCGGACGTTCCTGGTCTGGAATCTGACGGGTGCAGCCCTGTGGACGATCGTCGTCAGTGTGCTCGGTGTCGTGCTCGGTCAGATCGCTTTCGTCCGCAACCACATCGACGTCCTGGCGATTCTGGTTGTCGTTGTCTCGGTGCTGCCCATCGTGATCAGCGGACTGATCCGATGGAGCCGGAGTCGCCGCGCGATCGACGTGACTCGATAGGGACGGCCGTCAGGTCAGGCTGGGATTCTCGCGGTCGTCGGCCATCTCGAGGTAGCCGCTGAGGCGCGCGATGAAATCGTCGCTCGGCCGATAGGACGCGTCGGCGGTCGCTTTCGTGTATTCGAGCTGGAGCTCTTCGAGAACGCTGTCGACCTGCAGCACCGCGAGGGCGTTGGTCTGCGCCGCGTCGAGTTCGACGAAATAGCCGATGGCGCGATCGATATCGGTCGCGCCCTGGTAGGTGTAGTCGGTCATTTGCTGCCTCTCGTGGTCAGCCGAAGGCTATCGCGACTGCCTGTGCCGTGGCGAAGCCGGGCGGGTCAGAACTCCGTGAGGTTGCCGCGCAGCGTGCTGGCGGCGAACTCGGTGCGCAGGATCCCGCGGCGTCGCAACACCGGAACGAGGTCACCGAGCATGCGGTAGATCGTCGTCGGGTGGAGGTCACCCGAGAAGATGAACCCGTCGTTGCCCACCTCGCCGAACTCCTCGATGAAGTCCGCGACCTGCTCGGCGGTGCCGACGAGCCCCGCGCGGTCGGCGATCTTGCCCTTGCGTGCGTGGCGCACCAGCAGCTCACGCAGGGTGTGATCCTCGAAGCGTTCGGCACCGGCGAGAAGCCCTCGGATGGAACCCTTCGAGACGTGGTCACCGAAGATCGACGCGTCGACGGGTTTGTCGAGGTCAAGCGACAGGAGGTCGGTCTCGAGATCGGAGGCCTGGCCGATCAGTATCCGGTGCAGCGTGTCGTCCGAGGGCTCGAGCGAAGCAGCGACCACACGGTCGGCCTCCTCGTCGCTTGCGACCAGCTCGGGTTTGAACACGAACAGAGTCTTGATGGTGCGCGGATCGCGGCCCGCATCCACCGCCGCCCTCCTGACTCGCTCGCGGTACTCGGCCACTCGCGTGATGTCGAGGGGTGCAAGGGCGAGCTGGATGTCGGAGTTCACACCGGCGAACCCGATGCCACTCGGTGACCCCCCGGGCGACACGATGACGGGCTCGTCATCGCTGAACGGCAGTGCGTTCAACGGACCGGTGACCCCGTCGTAGAACTCGCCGGAGTGGCGGAACGCGTCGATCTTCGAACCGTCGGCGAAGTGCCAGGTGTCGACATCGTTGATGAGAGCGCCATCGCCCCAGCTGCGCCAGAGCTTGCGGACCACATCGAGCCACTCCGCCGCGCGATCGTAGGCGGGATCGTGCGCGATCTTCTCCTGCCCGAAATGGCGGCTGCTGCCCACGTCGGTAACGACGTTCAGTCCGAAACGGCCGGAGCTGAGATGCTGCTGCGTCGCCGCCAGCCGGGCGGCCGTGTATGGGGGATACGACAACGGGTTGATCGTCGGCGCGAAGCCGATGTGCGAGGTTGCTGCGATCAGATAGGGCGTGAGGGCGATCGGATCCAGCTTGGGCCCGCCGTACGCTTCCCGCACCCGGAAATCGAGAGTGCCCTGGCTTCCGAGCGACAGGGCGTCCTCCAGGATGACGAGGTCGAGACCGGCCTGCTCCAGGGCCCGAACGGCCTGCACGTACATCTCCGGCTCGTACCAGGTGTAGCCCCACCGGTAATCGTCGCGGCCCCACGCCTGAGGGCCGAACCCGCGCGAGAAGAACCAACCGAAGTGCTGCAAACGACTCATGGTTCACGAGGCTAAGGCATCTGGAGCGGGGGAGCCGTCCCGCTCATTACCCCGTGTGACCGTAAGTTGCAGTCTCTCGGTCGGGTGTCGGTGGTGCGGGGGAGAATCCCGTTGTACTAGTCGCACTCGTCTTGAGATCACCGCATCAGCCTGAACCCGGAGAACAGCACATGTCCGCTGCGCCCAAGAGGTATCGAGCCCTCACCTTCGCCGCCCTGGCAACAGCTACCGCACTCGTCCTTGCAGGCTGCACGTCTGCCGCCTCCACCCCGAGCGACTCGTCCTCGGGTTCGTCGTCGGGCGGTGTCTACAACCTCGGCCTCGCCGCCCCGGCCGGAGACATCGATCCACTCACGACGGCCGACTACAACGCGATGTTCATCGTCGGCCTGGCCTCCGCCGGCCTCATCATCGAGAGCCCGACGGGCAAACTGACGCCGCAGCTGGCCACCTCGTGGGCGCCGACGTCCGACGGGCTCGAGTGGAACGTCAAGCTCCGCTCGGGTGCCGAGTTCTCCAATGGCAGGGCGGTGACCCCCGCAGACGTCGTCGCCTCCTTCAACGCGATCATCGCGCCGAAGAGCCAGTCGCCGGCGGCAAGTTCGTTCACCGGGATCCTGAAATCGGTCAAGGCCGGTTCAGGAGACTCCGTCGTGTTCACCCTCGACCAGAAGTACGAAGACTTCCCGTACCTCCTGACCGGCGCCAACACCGACATCCTGCCGGCCGGAAAGAGCACCGGGTGGATCAACAATCCCGTGGGGGCAGGCCAGTTCCTGCTGAAGAAGTACACCCCCGGCCAGGGCGTGACCTACGTCAAGAACCCGCACTACTGGGATGCCTCGGCGATCAAGCTCCAGGGCATTGACGTCAAGTTCTACTCAGACACCCAGTCTCAGCTTCTCGCCTTCCAGAGCGGTGAGGTCGACCAGATCACCCAGAGCCCCGCCGTGACGTCGGCGTTGACCAAGGGCACCTACACCGCGTTCACGCAGGGCTACGAGAAGTTCGATGGGCTGACCTTCAACACGACGAAGGCCCCCTTCAACGATGTTTCGGTGCGCCAGGCCGTCGCGTGGGCGCTCGACCGCAAGGCGATCGTGAAGACCGCGTACGGATCCGATGCGACCGTCGCCAACGACTTCGCGACGTTCCCCGACTATGGCGTGCAACCGGCCGGGCTCCCGCAGCGAGAGCAAGACAAGGCCAAGGTGAAGAAGCTGCTCGGCGGCAAAACGATCTCGTTCACCATCACGACCTACACGGCTGAGCAGCCGCTCGCCGAACTCATTCAACAGCAGCTCAACGCGGTCGGCGGCTTCTCGGTGAAGCTGGACATCCAGACCGAGGCGCAGTACTACGGCGGATCGAACAGCACGACCCCGTGGCTCAACGCGCCCGTGTCGATCACCGACTGGGCCGACCGGCTCCCGTCCCAGCTGATCGGCCTGGCTTACGCGAGCGGCGGCGCCTGGAACGCTTCGCACTACTCGAACCCGACCCTTGATTCCCTGGCCAAGCAGTACGAAGCCACGACCGACAAGGCGACGAGGCAGACGATCGCGAACGAGATCGGCAAGATCCAGTACACCGACGTACCCATCGTCGTGGCCGCCTTCCTGAAGAACGGGATCTATCTCTCGAAGAACGTGAACGGCACGTTCCAGAACGGCCAGAACTTCAATGGTGGTTTCGACTTCCGAGGCATCACGGTCAGCAAGTAGAACGGGCGGCGGGCGTATGACGAGCAGCACGGTCGATGGCTCGCGCACTTCCTCGGAGGTGCGCGAGCCGGGTGGGCAGCCCCGGCCACGAGGGCGCCGCATAGGTCGTCTTCTGGCCAGGCGAGTCGTCCAAATCCCTCTCGTCCTGCTTGCCGTGTCCATCATCACGTTCTGGCTCATCCAGATCGTTCCCGGCGATCCCGGCCGAAACGCGCTGGGCCAATACGCGACTCAAGCTCAGATCCATGCCTGGGACGTCCAGAACGGGTTGGCCGGCCCTATCTGGAGCCGGTACCTCGACTGGCTAGGCGGGTTCCTCTCGGGGCAGTGGGGCACGAGCTTCGTGTATCAGGTGCCGTCGCGTCCGCTCGTCATCGGCTACCTGCTGAACTCGATGCTGCTGGGCTTTTACGCGTTCGTTCTCATGGTGCCGATCTCGGTCGTGCTCGGTTCGATCCAGGCGTATCGCGAAGGCAAGCGGACTGACCGCGCGATCACGATCGCGCTGATGGCGGTCTCGTCCGTGCCCGAGTTCGTGATCGGAGTGATCCTGCTGGTCGTCTTCGCGGTGTGGGTGCATATCGTGCCGGTTCAAGCCGGCCAGGCGGCTACCGGCGACATTGGGCAGCGTCTCCAGGCGATGACGCTGCCGGCGGTTGTCCTCGCCCTGGCCTATCTCGCCGTCCTCACCAGAATGGTGCGCACGGGCACCGCCGGAGCGATCACGTCGCAGTACCACCGCACGGCCGTGCTCAAGGGGCTCGGTCCGGTTTCCGTGGTGACACGGCACGTCGTGCGCAACGCCCTCGTACCGACTCTCTCCCTGCTGGGTCTCTACCTCGGCAGTCTTCTCGGCGGCAGCGCCATCGTTGAGACGCTCTTCAACTATCCCGGTCTCGGTGCGCTGCTCGTGGTGGCGGCCGAACGAAAGGACGTCGTCCTCCTGACCGACGGGGTCATGGTCACCGGTGCCATCTCGTTGATCGTGCTGCTCTTCGCCGACGTCGGCCTGATGCTCATGGATCCGCGGATCAGCTTCGAACGGACGGGCGAGCGATGAGCGCCGTCGATGTCGCCACGGTTCTGACCGGCGTTGCCCCGGCCTCGGCCCGTCGGCGTGTGACGCAGCTTCTTCGGCGGCCGTCGTTCGTGATCTGTGCGGTCATCGTCCTCTGGTGGGTCGGCGCCGCGTTGCTGTGGCACGTGTTCGGTCTCGATCCCTACGGCAACTCGGGAGCGAACCTCGCCGCGCCGAGTGCCCGGTTCCCCTTCGGAACAGATTCGCTCGGCCGATCCGTGTTCGCGCGAACGCTCGCCGGCGCCGACTCGGCCCTGCTTGTCGGGCCGCTCGGGTCGATCCTCGCAACCGTCATCGGGAGCACGCTGGGTCTTGTGGCCGGTTACTTCCGCGGCTGGGTCGACACGGTGCTCATGCGCATCTTCGACATCCTCGTCGTCCTGCCGCCCCTCATCTTCCTCATCGTCGTTGTCGGTGCCTTCGGCGTCAGCACCCCCGCGCTCATCGTCATCATCGGTGTCGTGTTCGCGCCCGGCATCGCTCGGATCATCCGCGCTGCAGTCCTCGCCGAGATGGGAAAGAGCTACGTCTCGTCCGCGCAACTCCAAGGCGAGTCAGCGGGTCGGATCATCTTCGGAGAACTGGTGCCGAACGTGCTCCCGACCATCATCATCCAGGCGACACTGAGTCTCGCGTCCGCCGTGTTCATGACTGCCGCGCTGTCGTTCCTCGGGCTCGGGTCGCAACCCCCGTCGCCCGACTGGGGCCTCCAGATCAACGAGAACCGCATCTACATCCAGAGCGCTTGGTGGTCGGTGTTCTTCCCTGCGGCCGCTGTCGCGTCGCTCGTCGTCTCGGTGCACATCATCGCCGACAACATCAAGGAGGTGTGGCGATGAGTGACGTGAGTCCTGCCGTTCGAGTCGAGAACCTCACGGTCGCCTATCGCAGCCGCACCGGCGGCAGCACGGCCGTGTCGGGGGTGAGCTTCGAGATCGCGCCGGGGGAGTCCTACGGTCTGGTCGGTGAATCGGGCTCGGGGAAGAGCACGACAGTGCTGGCCCTCACCCGCTACCTCCCCGAGGGCACGGTCGTCAGGGCCGACGCCCTCGAGGTCGGCGGCGTGAAGGTTCTCGATCTCGATGCTTCGGGGTTGCGCGATTTCCGCGCGAGCGGCCTCGCCGTCGTCTACCAGGAGCCGGGCCTCGCCCTGAACCCGACGATGCCGGTGGGCGAGCAGGTCGCCGAGGTCTACCGGCTTCACGGTGCCTCGCGAGAGTCGGCGAGAGACCTGACTCTCGGGGCGTTCGAACGCGTCCGCCTTCCAGATCCCGCTTCGGCATCCGGCCGCTATCCGCATGAGCTCTCCGGCGGCCAGCAGCAGCGGGTCGTCATCGCGATGGCTCTCGCGGCCGAGCCCGCCCTCCTGATCCTCGACGAGCCGACCACGGGCCTCGACAGCAGCGTCGAGACCGAGATCATGGCTCTCATCGATGAGTTGCGAAGCGTGTTGGGCTTTGCGAGCATCCTGATCAGCCACAACCTGCCCCTCATCGCGGCGCACTGCCAGCGGATCGGCGTGCTCCTGGCAGGCGAGCTCGTCGAAGAGGGAGCCGCATCCGATGTGTTGCTCGGTCCGCAGCACCGTTACACGCAAGAGATGGTCGCGTCGCTGCCAGATCCCTCGGTCCGTCGTCAACAGGTCGGCTCGGGAGCAGTCGTGACCAGCCCGGAGGAGGGGGTGCCGGATCCAGCGCTGCCCGCCGACCGCAGCCCTCTCGCGACGGTCACGGGTCTCACCAAGCGATACGGGCACATCGTCGCCCTCGACGACGTCTCGCTCACGATCGGCCGAGGAGAAGTGCTCGGCATCGTCGGAGAGTCGGGCAGCGGGAAGACCACGCTCGGTCGGGCGATAGCGGGGATCACCTCCATCGACAGCGGGACGGTCGAGATCGACCACAGGGTTCGAGGAGTTCCGCCCGTCCAGGTCGTGTTCCAGAATCCCGACTCGTCGCTCAACCCGCGGCGCTCCGTGCGGAAGGTGCTCGGGCGGTCGATCACCCTGCTGGGTGGCTCACAGTCGGTCGAAGAGCTGGCCGAAAGCACGGGAATCGGTCTGGAGCTGCTCGACAAGCTTCCGAACCAGCTGTCGGGCGGCCAGAAGCAGCGGGTCGCGATCGCTCGCGCATTCGCCGGCCGCACGCCGCTGATCGTCTGCGACGAGCCGACGTCGGCGCTCGACGTCTCGATCCAGAGGCGGATCCTCGACCTGCTCGTCGAGCTTCAGGAACGCACGAGCGTCTCGTATCTCTTCATCTCTCACGACCTCGCGGTCGTGCGGCAGCTCGCGCACCGCATCGGCGTCCTCCACAACGGGAGACTCGTCGAGGTGGGAGACGTCGAGCAGATCTTCGACGCCCCCCAGCACCACTACACCGCGTCGCTCGTCGAGTCCGCGCTGTCACTGCGCCGCCGGGCGGCCTCAGCCCAGTCCGCCCGAGAATCCACGAACGGGGAGCCGTCGACAATGAGTTCGACGCGCTCGTTGTAGAAGGCGACATGTCCCTTGATGGCGGAAACCTGGTGAGCGGGATGCGAGTACGACCACGCGATCTCACGGTCGGGCGCTCCTTTCGCCGCCCAGTAGCCGTCGGCGTGACCTTTGTAGGGGCACGAGCTCGTGACGTCGATCGCCTCCAGTTCGTCCCAGTGCACGTCGGCCAGCGGCAGGTAGAACCGGGTCGGCAGGCCGCTCTCGAAGAGGGCGAGCGGATGAGTCGACTCGGCAATGGTTCGGCCCTCGGACTTCACAAGGACGTGCCGGCTGCTGGCGATCACGTCGACCCGGCTGCCGGGGTCTCTGGGGTGGGTATGGACCAGTTCGTCCTCCTCGAACCAGGCGTCCAGGACGCCGGGGAACCAGCTGACAGCGATGAAGTCGTCAAGCCCCGGCACATTCCAGGTCCATGCCGCTGCGGGAATACGCCGTTCGCCCAGAACCAGGTCGTACCACCGGACGTCTTTCGTCGAGGGGCGGTAATACCTGCCCACCGGGGGAGAACCGGGCTCGAGGAGATCGGTCCGCACGTGAGATTTCGGGAAGCCGTACTCGGGGACCTTGTGTCCCGGCTCCCACACGAGAATCTGATTGCGGCTGTCGACGATCGCCGTCTCGCCGACCACTCCACGGACCCAGCGGCTGCTCGGTTCGAAGGTGAATCGGTCGGGATAGGCGGGAAAGCGTCGGGTGAGGCTCGTGCTCTCGGCAGGCGCCTGCGGCATCGTCGTCTCGGCTGTGCCGCCGAAGCCAGGAATGGTGCTCATGACCCCACGTTAGATACGCGCTCGTCTTCGGTCCTCACTGTGACGCCACATTGCACCCTCGAAAGGTTCCTCCATGTCAGCTAAACCGCAAGCGCACCTCACGGCTTTCCTCGCAGGCATCGGCTATCACGAGTCCGCGTGGAAGCTCGCCGATGAAGCGCAGTTGGCGCCGGCCGCCGCTGTCGACACTCTCATCAAGGCCGCTCAGACGGCGGAGCGCGGCCTGTTCGACGCGGCCTTTTTCGCCGATTCACCGGGCCTTGAACCGTTCCGTGCCCGCTACTTCCCGCAGCTCGGTTTCGACCCACTCGAATTGATCGCGGCCATCGCACCGGTCACGTCCCACATCGGTCTCATCGCGACGGCGTCGACGACGTACAGTGCGCCGTACGATCTCGCGCGACGCCTCGCGACCGTCGATTTCCTCTCGGGAGGTCGCGCCGGCTGGAACATTGTGACAACGCGCTACGCGGGTGCCGCGGGCAACTTCGGTTTCGCGGAGCATCCCCTGCACGATGATCGCTACGCCAGAGCCGAAGAGTTCGTCGATGTCGTCTCGCGCCTCTGGGGCAGCTGGGACGCCGACGCCGTCGTCGCCGACCCGGTCTCGGGCGTCTGGGCGGTCCAGGAGAAGATCCGTCCGATCGATTTCCACGGCCGTTTCTTCGACGTTGCCGGGGCTCTCACTCTGCCTCGATCCCCGCAGGGGCGCCCGGCGTTCGCGCAGGCCGGCTCCTCGGGGCCGGGTATCGCTCTGGCGGGCGGCACGGCCGACGTCGTGTTCACCGCTCAGGATTCGCCCGATGCCGCTCGCGCCTTTCGCGCGTCGGTGCACGCAGCTGCCATCGCGAAAGGCCGTCAGGCTTCGGACGTCCTCGTCCTCCCCGGCGTGGCGTTCGTGATCGGTTCGACCGAGGCCGAAGCACGCGCGACCCGGGCCGCGCTGGAGAGCGCGGTCGATCCCGAGTTCCGCTGGCGCAATCTCGCGCACAACGCCGGTCTCGACCAGTCGGCAATCGATCCCGACCTCCCGCTCCGGGCCAGCGCGATTCCGAAGGATCCCACGAGCCGCACTGACGATCTCGTCCGGCGCACGCGCGAGACCGGCAAGTCGTTCCGACAGCTCGCCGATGAGCTCACCGGGCTACCGGGTGGGCTGGAATTCACGGGCACACCCGAGCAGTTCGCCGACCTGATCGAGGAGTGGCTGACCACCGGCGCGAGCGACGGATTCACGCTCCAGCCGACGACCCTGCCGGATTCTCTGGAGCTGTTCGTCGATCACGTCGTCCCGCTCCTCCAGGAGCGTGGCTTGCACCGCACCGAGTACACCGAGACGACTCTTCGCGGGCACTTCGGTGTCGGCAGCGCCGCCCTCGCCGACGAGGTGACCGCATGACCGACCGTCTGAACGACGAACCATTGACCCTTGCGATCTACGCGATCCTCGACGAGCAGGGCGACCAGGCGCAGAACTACCTGGATGCCCTCGCGGAGTTCCAACGCGCCGAGGAGATCGGTGTCGAAGGTGTCTGGGTGCGACAGTTCCACCTCTCTCGGGGAGCCCGCGGCGGGCTGCCCTCGCCGTTCGTCTTCCTCGCCTGGCTCGCAGCCCGCACTACTCGACTGCGGCTCGGCACGGGAATCGTGACGCTGCCGCTGGAGACACCTCTTCGCGTGGCCGAGGATGCGGCAGTGCTCGACGCCCTGAGCGGCGGCAGGCTGGAGCTCGGGGTAGGCAACGGCGGATACCAGCCGGGCCTGCCCGAACTCTTCGGTCGGCCGTCCTACGCCGAGTCCGCCGAGCGGCGCGCGATCTATCGCGATCAGTTCGCGACGCTCCTCCGTGCTCTCGACGGGGCAGACCTGGACAATGCCGGGAGCCTCCTCAATCCGCCGACTCGCGGCCTCACCTCGCGCGTCTGGGAGGCCGCCCTGTCTGAGCAGTCGGGCTACGACGCCGGCGCGCGCGGACACGGTGTCCTCCTCGGTACCACCCAGACAGTTCCCGCCGAGGTGACTGCTCGCGCCTACTACCGGGGCCTCGAGGAGTTCGCGTCGTCGCGGACGGTCGCGCCGCGGGTTGGCCTGGCGACGCTGATCTACCCGGCGAAGGATCGCGAGACGGCTCTCCGCGAAGCCGCCGACGGGATCGAAGAGAAGTACGCCTGGGGCCGAGACTTCCTTCCGACGGCGACGACTCTCGCTGAGAAGGCCGACGCGATCAATCTGCACTACGGAACCTCCGAGCAGATCGTGGAATCGATCCTCGCCCAGCCGGGTTTCCCCTATGCGACGCAATTGCTCGTGCAGACGGAGCTGTTTTACG
>JAODMX010000328.1 GCA_025464735.1 Frondihabitans sp.
GATGGTACCGCCTTCGTCGCATTCGTCGGGGGAATAAATGATCTTGGCAGGCGATTATCTATGAAAACGATTAGTCAAGCTAGTCTGTCCTGCAGATGATTCTTGTTCCAGATCATCTCCCACCCCGACCACCGTTACAGAAGGACTTCACCGATGACCAACGTCTTCCGCTTGGACACGAGCATCCGCACCGACGGCTCGACGAGCCGATCCGTCGCCGACACCCTCGAGACGAGCCTCGAGGACGCCCTCGACGACGTAAGTATCGTGCGCCGCGACCTCGGCGCCTCCCCGCTTCCCTCCGACGCGTGGCCTACCGCCGTCGGAGCTCTCCAGACGCCCGCCGATGCCCGCACGCCCGCACAGGCCGCAGCGTCGGCCTTGGCATCGGAGCTCGCAGAGGAACTGATCGCGGCCGACGTCCTCGTCTTTGCAACGCCGCTCTACAACTTCGGCGTCTCACAGCACCTCAAGGCCTGGGTCGACCTGGTCGTCACGGCCCCGCAATTCTCCCCCCGAGCCGAGAAGGTGCTGGCCGGCCGGCCCGCCGCTCTCGTCATTGCCCGCGGTGGTGCCTACGGCCCCGGCACACCTCGCGACGGATGGGATCACGCGACCGGCTGGATCCTCAGGATCCTGCGCGACGTCTGGGGTCTCGACGTCACCGTGATCGAAGCCGAGCTGACGCTGGCCTCGAGCAACCCGGCGATGGCCGACTTCGTCGGAATGGCGGAGGAGAGCCTGCGCCTCGCGCATGAGACGGCCGCTGCCCACGGCCGCACGCTCGCCGACGCCGTCACCGCGACCTCCTGAGCCTCAGCCGCAGAGCGCGCAACGCGCGGCGTCAGGTCGCGACCGGCGCGACGGCGGTCGACTCGCGCGCGACGAGCTGGGTCGCGAGTTCGATCCGGCTCACCTCACCCTGGCTGCCTCGTCCCGGACCAGCCGACATGATGTCGGCTAACAGATTGAGGGCCACCGCGCCCATGTCGGCCGTCGGCTGCCGGATCGTCGACATCGGCGGGGTGGCCCACCGTGCTTCGGGGAGGTCGTCGAATCCGATGACGCTGAGATCGTCCGGGATCCGGATTCCCAGCGATTCCGCCGCGTCATAGACGCCGAATGCCATGCTCTCAGAGCAGGCGAAGATGGCCGTGGGCCGCTCGTCGAGCAGCAACATCGGGCGCGCGATCTCGTAGGCACGAGAGCGAAGCCAGTCCGCGTCCCCAGCCAGCGCGTCGGGCACAGTGACCCCGGCCTCCCGCAGGGCCGAGCGGAATCCGTCGACTCGGGCAGAGCTGTAAAGATATCCCGGGCCACCGGCGATCACGGCGATCCGACGATGTCCCAGACCGACGAGATGTCGACCGGCCGAATATCCGCCTTCCCAGTTGGTCGAACCGACGCTCGCGATCTCGTCCGGCGGACGGCGCACCGGATCGACCAGGACCACGGGGATCGCGGCGGCCTGAAGAGCCGCCAGCTGCGTCGAGGTGGGACCGACACCGACGATAACGGCACCCTCGGAGGAGCGACGCATGAGTCGCGCCACCCACTCGCCGTCGTTCTTGGCAATCGTGATGATGACGCTCATACCGACCTCGGTCGCCGCAGCCTCGACGCCACCGAGCGCCCGCGTGGCCCACGAATTGTCGACCGCGGACATGACGAGATCAACCAGAGGCGGAAGCGCCCGCGCACGGCTGCTCGACGCTCCCTTCGACGTTCGCTGGTAGCCGACCTCGGCGGCCGCGGTGAGCACGCGCTGCCGCATCGACGCGGAGACGTCCGTACCGCCGCGGAGGACTTTCGAGACGGTGGGAATGCTCGTTCCCGCCCGCTCGGCCACGGCCCGCAACGTCGGACGCGTTTGTGTCATGAGCCCACTGTAAGGCTGTCGGAGATTTGCGCAACTATTGCGTCTTGATCCCTTGTATTTCCTCACCCATAATCTCCTGTGAGCCCGATTTGCGCCGCAGAGTTGCGCAATGGCAGGGCCAGACCTGTTCATCGAAGAACGACGCTCGACCTCGAGCTCGGAAGGAAAAGTCAATGGAGACTCCCAGTCGGAACATCTCGAGGCGAGGGTTCCTCGGCCTGGTCGGTGGCTCGGCCGCCGCCGTGACACTCGCCGCGTGCACCAGCGGAACGAAGTCCGGCAGCGCGTCCGGTCCATTGAAGTTCTGGAACATGCCCTGGGGCGGGCCAGCGTTCACGCCGCTCGACAAGAAGATCACCCAGGCGTATTCACCGAAATCCGGCTTACCGCAGGCCAGTTACCAGGCCATCCAGTGGGCGAACTTCACTCAAACGTTCTCCTCCGCACTCGCCTCGAAGACCGGGCCGGCGGTCTCGTCCGGCGGCGGCACGCAGGCGTTCCAGTTCGCCAAGCAGGGCTTCATCGCTCCCGCCGACGACCTGCTCGACAGTTGGAAGTCGAACGGAATCTACGACGACTTCCTGCCGGGGCTGCTCGACACGATGAAGACCGACGCGGGCTATGTCGCCGTTCCCTACAACCTCGACATGCGCGTGTTCTGGTACAACAAGGGTCTTCTCGAGAAAGCGGGGGCAACTCCCCCGACTGACTGGCAGTCATACCTCGACGCGTCGGCCGCCCTGAAGAAGATCGGCGTCTATGGCTTCGCAGCCAACGGCAACACCAGCGGCGGCAACGCCTTCCAGATGATCGTCGGCTTCATGATCAACAACGGCGGCGGCATCTTCGACGAGGAGCAGAAACCGAACCTCGTGACGAAGGCGAACATCGAGGCGCTGGAGTTCATCGCCGAGAACATCAGTAAGGGCTACGTGGATCCGGGCTCGGTGAGCTACACCGCCACGAACTCGAACTCGGAGTGGAAAGCCGAGAAATTCGGAATGGGCATCGACGTCCCGGGTCTCGCCGCGAACGTCGGCGGTGCCGTCGCCTCGCAACTCGTCGTCGGCGACCCGCTCACCGGTGCTGCGGGCACGAAGGGCGCCCTGTACTTCCCGAACAACATCATGATGTACAAGAACACCCCGAGCCAGAAGGACTCCGAGGCGTTCTTGACGTACTACTACCAGAACATGAAGTCGCTCTGGACCAAGAAGACCGGCATCGGCCTGCCCGTCCTGAAATCCATCGCGTCGACGGCGGAATTCAAGTCGGATCCGAATCAGGTCAAGATTGTCGAGACCTGGCAGCCGATCGCCAAGACGTGGGCCGCTCCCGGAGGTCAGCCGCTGTTCGCGAATGTTTCCTACGTCGACAGCACGCCAGCGATGTCGGTCTTCGGCCAGAACGTTCTCACCGGCAAGACGCCCAAGGAATCTCTGACCGCCCTGCAGAACACACTGGTCTCGCAGATCACGAGCTGAGCGCGGCGCGCGCGACGCGCGAGGGTTGCGAAGTCGACTCCTGGGCAGCGGAGTTATGCTGCGGAAACACCACAAATAGGAATCGATCTGATGACCTCATCAACCGCGCGTGCGGATGCCATGCCCGACACCGCGGGGCGGCGTCCGGCCGTCGCATTCACTCCCGTCATTGCCGCCATGGGAGTCGTGTTCGGCGACATCGGCACCAGCCCGCTCTACGCCGCGACGACCACGTTCGGCGCCGAGCGAGGGACCACGACGGGCCCCTCGGCCGAGTACGTCTACGGCTCGACCGCGACGATCATCTGGTCGCTGACGCTGGTTGTCTCCGTGCTGTACGTGCGTTTCCTGATGCGCGCAGACAATCGCGGCGAGGGCGGGCTCTTGGCGTTGTTCGGGCTGCTTCGACGCACCAGCATGCGCGCCCGCACGATCGGTATCTTCACGGTGGTCGCGATGTTCGGGGCGGCCATGTTCCTGGGCGACAGCGTCATCACTCCGGCGATCTCGGTCCTCTCCGCCGTGGAGGGCCTCGAAGTCGTCCAGCCGGGGCTCTCCTCCCTCGTAGTCCCGATCTCCGTCGTCATCCTCGTTGCCGTCTTCGCTATCCAGCGCTTCGGAACGAGCGCCATCGGCGGCCTCTTCGGTCCGATCATGCTCCTCTGGTTCGCAGCGCTGGCTGTCACCGGAGGGGCATCGATCCTCCACGACCCCGCGGTGCTGCAGGCCGTGTCTCCGCACTGGGTGATCCTGTTCTTCATCGATCAGCCGAAGACCGCGTTCTTCTCCCTCGGCGCCGTTGTCCTGGCTGTCACGGGGGCGGAGGCGCTCTACGCCGACCTCGGGCATTTCGGCCGGAAGGCGATCACCCGCGCGTGGATCTGGGTGGTGTTCCCGGCCCTCGTAATCAACTACCTGGGCCAGGCCTCGCTGGCGTTGCGCCACCCGGCCGATGCGGCCACCTCGTTCTTCGGCCTCGTGCCGGCGTGGGGGCAGCTGCCCATGGTGATCCTCGCGACGGTGGCAACGATCATCGCCTCCCAGGCCGTGATCTCGGGCGCCTACTCCGTTATCCATCAGGCCTGGCGACTCGGTCTGTTCCCGCCACTCCGTGTCATCCACACCTCGTCGAAGAGCGAGGGGCAGATTTACGTCCCGGCGATCAACGTGCTTCTGATGGTGGCCGTCCTCGCCGTCGCCCTCGGGTTCCGGAGTTCGGCGTCCCTGGCGTCCGCCTACGGCATCGCGGTGACCACGACGATCTCGATCACGACGGTCGTGTACCTCGCCTGGAGCTACCTACGGGCGAAGCGGGTGACCCTGCGGATGGTGGTGACCTCCGGGATCCTCGTCGTCGTCCTCGCCTTCCTGGCGGCCAATCTCCCCAAGGCGCCGTCCGGCGGCTGGCTGCCGCTGTCCATCGGCGCGCTGGTCTTCATCGTCATGGCGACCTGGTGGGTGGGGCAGCGCAGGATCCAGGCTGGTCGCCGAAAAGGTGAGATGCCCCTGACCGCGCTCACGGACTTGCTGACGAACGCGAAGTCCCTCTACCGCGTGCCCGGTGACGCGGTGTTCATCAGCCGTAACTCGACCATCGTGCCGCTGGCCCTCCGAACGATGGTGTCTCAGAACCATGCCCTTCAGGAGAGGGCGATCCTGCTCAGCTATACGACGGTCGACGTGCCGTCGACGGTTGGATCGAAGCACAGGATCAGCGTGGAGGCGCTCCCCTGCGGCGTCGTCCAGGTCGTGGCGAAGGTCGGCTATCGCGAGCACCCCAGGATGGTCGCTCTCCTCGCCGAGGCGCGCACCGTCGACAAGAACGCGCTCGAAGACTTCGCCCCGTCGCGCGCCACCTTCTTCATCTCGACACCGGTGCCGCGCTTCCATCGGGGTAGCTCGATGTTTCGCTGGGCACAGATCCTCTTCCTCGCACTCGATCGGCTGGCGCCCGACCCGCTCGATGTCATCGAACTGCCGCGCGACCGCACCATCGTGTTGGGTCGTGAAGTCTCGCTCTGAGAATCCGAGTGGGCGCGCCGCTCAGCGGGCGTCGAGTTCGGCGGCGAGTTGGAGCAACCGGTTGACTCCGGCGGAGCGACTGTGGGTGGTGAGGTAGCAGCCACCGGCATCCTGTGCGACGACGACCGGGACGTGTTCCCCTGCCCACTCGACGTGATAGGAAGCCGCACCCAACTCGAGATCCACGACGACGTCGCGCGCGGCCTGAGGCGACCAGTCCGCCCCGTCGTTCCTGAGCCGGGTCACGTAGCCCCGTGCGTTGATCTCCACTGCCGTGACGCGTCGTGACTCCATGCGGGTGCTCCTTCTTCAGCTCGACACCCACTCTTCCGGGTTCGGGTGTTGATCGGTCGAGGTCGGGCGGCGTTGCCGTCGCATCTAGGAATGTTGGACCCGACGCAAGCAATCAGCCGCGCTTCTCAGCGATCTCATCAGGTTCCCGCAGGAATTCGAGACTGGCGCCCTCGGGCTTCTCCCGCCGAACCGTGAGCGGACCTCGATTGCGTCGCTCCTTCCCGACGAGGACTCCGACCAGGACGGCGATTATGACGAGAAGAACGAGGCTGACCGGCCCGGTGCCGAAGTCGAGCCCGCCACGCGCATGGGAGACGCCCATCCAGTCCGCGAAGGATGCGCCGAGCGGCCGGGTGACGACGTAGGCGAACCAGAACGCGAAGATCGAGTTGAAGCGGCCCAGGGCGTAACCGGCCGCGGGGATCGCCATCACAACGACGAAGAGAACGCCGGAGGCGAAGTAGCCGAGGTGGAGGCTGGTCGCGGTCATGTCACCCGTGGCCGTGCCGAGGGCGAAGGTTGCGAGCACCGCGAGCCAGTAGAAGATCTCACGGCGCCGAGTCGTGATGCTGTGGATCGAGAGGGTTCCTTCGCGACGGCGCCAGAGCACGAACACGAGGGCAAGTAGCACCGCGAACGAGGGTGCCGATACGAGGTAGGGCACCCCCAGGCCGACGTGCAGCACGTCGGCCGCCATCGTGCCGAAGACGCTCACCATGACGACAGCGAACCAGTAGGTGACGGGCTGATAGCGCTCCGCGCGGAATTGCAGCACTAGTGCGACCACAAAGAGAACGAACCCGATGCCGACGCCGACGACGGGATTCATGTGAGTGACCAGGAAGTCGGAGGTGGTCTCACCCATCCCCGTGGTCAGCACCTTGACGATCCAGAACAGAGCTGTGATCTCGGGTACCTTGCTGAGGGTCGTCCGGGTCGCGTTCGCAGTCGTCACCCGGTCACGCTCGCGAACACGGTCTAAGAAACGGCCAAGATTTCCGGATCCGGGGCTCGACGCCCCGCGAGTTCAGTCGGCGGCCGGCAACTCGAGTCGCATCGTCGTACCCTCGCTCGACGTCGCTTCGACCCGCACGCTCCCGCCCTGGCGGGTGGCGATGTCTCGCACGAGGGCGAGGCCGATGCCGAAGCTCTGCCGGGCCGGCGCCGCCGTCGAGTCCACGTGGACGGAAGCTTGCTCGTGGGCGAATCGCTCGAAGATACGCTCGGGTTCGATTCCGACGATGCCCTGCCCGTGGTCGGCAACCGTGAGCACGAATCGCGTGCCCTCCCGGAGGGCACGAATCGTGACCATCGCTCCGTCGGGCGAGTGCGCGATGGCATTGTCGACGAGGGCCACGACGCAGCGTCGGAGGGTCGTGGCCGGGATCCGGACGCGCACGTCGGTGACGTCGGCGGTGAGGATAACACCACGCTCGTTCGCGAGAATCTGGAGCGAGTCCGCCGCATCCGTGACGATCCGCCCTGCGGCGACGGGATCCGACCGTTCGCTTTCCGCCGAGAGGTCGGCGGCCAGCAGGAGGTCGTTGACGATGTCGATCAGGGCGCGCGAGTCGGACCGCAATGCCTGCACGGTCTCCGCGGTGGCCCGCGCGTCACCAGGCACCCCGGCCGCCAGACGGCGCTGAAGCACCTGGATCCTGGCATCGAGGACGGCGAGCGGGGTGCGGAGCTCGTGGCTCGCATCGGCGACGAACTCGCGCTGGAGGCGGAGCGCGTGCCCCAGCGGACGGACCGCACGCCCGGCGATGATCCAGCTCACGAGCCCGGCGAAAATCACCGCGCCGATGCCGATCACCACGAGCGCCTTGAAAACATCGCCGGTGTCGACGTAGACCCGAGGGTTGGGGTCCTTGATCTGGTCGATCTGCTCTCTGGGGAGCGATTGATGGATGATGAAAATGCTTGCCACTGCGACGATCCCGAGGACGAGAATCGCCGACGCCAGCATGATCTGCCAGCCGATCAGGTTCGACGCCCTCCGGGTCGCCCTGGCGTCCTGGTCGCGGCGCCCACCCGAAGTCGAAGTCACAGGGATCCCAGACGATAACCGCGGCTACGGATCGTCATGACGATGTCTTTCTCCGTCTTCTTACGGAGGTAGTGCACGTAGGTGTCGACGGTGCCCGTCTGGTCGCCACCGGGAAAGACGACCCGGAGGATGTGCTCGCGCGAGAAGGTCCGTTCGGGGTTCTCTGCGAGAAGCGTGAGAAGCGCTGACTCCCGGTCGCTGAGGACGACTCTCCCGTCATAGGGCGAGACCAGGATCCGGTCGGCCGGCGAGAACGACCAGGTCCCGATCGGAAGCATCGTTCCGCTTGCACTGAACGAACGGGTCATAGCGCGCAGCCGGGCCAGGAGTTCGTCGAATTCGAAGGGCTTGACGAGATAGTCGTTGGCTCCCGCGTCGAGGCCGTCGACACGATCCTCGGTCGTGCCGATCGCGGTCAACAGGAGTATCGGCACCGTGACGCGCCCGCTTCGAAGTTTGCTGACAATGGTCAGCCCGTCGACGGAGGGCAGACGACGGTCGACAACCATCACATCGAAGTCCTGATCGAGCCCTGCGATTAGTCCCTGCCGCCCGTCCGTCTTGCGAACAACCTCGTATGTCTCCGAGAGCACCTCTTCGATGAGCGGACCGAGGGCAGGATCGTCCTCGATGAGGAGCAGTCGGAGGCGTTGCGTCATTGCAGCAGGCTAGCGTTCGCCGTCGTCGGCAGCGGTTCGTCGCGGGGCCGCGTTCACGCGATGACGTCAGCCGAGCGCGCTGCACGGTAGGTGCGCGGCAGCACGAACCGGTTCCAGCCGAGGAGGACGAGTGGCGCGACGCCGACTGACCAGGCGTACGAGGCGAGCACATCACTCGGGTAGTGCACCCCGTCAGAGAGCAGAGCGAAGGCGGCAACAATCGCGACCGCGATCCCGCCCAGAACGATGCCCGTGCGAAAGCTCGTGCCGCGAGCAAGCAGGTAGAGGGCGACGATCATCGTCGCGACGAAGACGGCGTGCCCGCTGGGGAACGACGGATCGACGGGTTCCGGTGAGAAGGGGTGCAGCAGGGCCGCAGGATCAGGGCGGTCACGATGGACGAGCAGCTTCACGACGTCGCTCGCCAGCCAGGTGAACCCGACGACGAAGGCGAACGTGACGGCCAGTCGGAGATTCTTTGACCTCGCCCAGATGACCAGAGCGACGACGAGCGTGATCAGGACCGCGTGAGTCGGCTCGAAGAGCCAGTAGACACCCGACCCGAGAGCGCCGAGGAAACCCGTGTGCAAATGATTGAGTGCCTTGTCGATCCGAAGGTCGACGTTCGTCATAGCCTCGGTCTTCGAAATCAGGAACCCGAACGCGACCACCACCACGATCGCAGCGATGCCGAAGGCGACCACAGTGGACGGCCGAGTGAACGGCCGAAGCATGCCCGGCGTCACGCTCTGTTGTGATCGGTGTTTTCGGACAGTCGCCATACGCCTAGCATCGACGCACCCCGCTGAGAAAGCTCTAAGAAATGGTTTCGGTTCAGCGGCCGACGGCGTACCCCTGGGCCCCACGCGGGTTGGCCGCAGCCGAGAGGACACCCGTCGTGGAGTCCTTCGCGACGCAGGAAAGACGGCCCAGCGACCAACCCGGGGCGACCGTCACCCGGTGCCCCCTGGCCCGGAGCGCCTCGATGATCTCGGCGCCGACGCGCTCTTCGACGACGAGACCCCCTGGCGTCCAGGTACGGGGCCAGAAGCTCTCGGCGAAGCTCGTCGAGTGAAACGCCGGGGCGTCGATCGCCTGCTGTGATGTCTGCCCGCCGAGGATGGTGCGCAGGAGGAAGAGCAGCTGCCATTGATCCTGCTGGTCTCCACCGGGGGTGCCGAGCGCCGTGACGGATCCTGCGGCATCTTTCACCATCGTCGGCGACAGCGTCGTCCGCGGCCGCTTGCCCGGCCGGAGCGCGGACGGGCTGCGCTCGTCGAGCCACGTCATCTGCAGGCGGGTGCCGAGGCAGAAGCCGACGGCGGCGATCTCGGGCGACGACTGCAGCCAGCCGCCGGAGGGCGTCACCGAGACGATATTGCCCCAGCGGTCGACGACGTCGATGTGGCAGGTGTCGCCGCGCGTCTGTCCTGCGCGGTCGACCGTCGGCTCGCCGGCGGACGGCCCTCTTGCGGGAACACCACCCACCTCGACAAGCTCCGGGAGATAGGGATCCGACCATAGCCCACCGGGGCGCACCGTGGTCGAGGCCTCATCACCGATGAGCGGACGCCTCGTGTCGGCATAGGCCGTGCCGATCAGCGTCTCGAGTTCGGCGGCGCCGAGGCCGTCACCGTAGTACGACTCCCGATCGGCGAGGGCGAGCTTGAGCGCCTCGGCAACCCGGTGGATGCCGCCTTCCGTCGCGAGGTCGAGGTCGTCGTCGGCGAATCCGGCGAGAAGCGCCAGCGTCTCGAGGAGGATCGGCCCCTGCGTCCAGGCCCCGGCCTTGAACACGGTGCTCCCGCGGAAGTCGCCTGAGATCGGTTCTTCGTACGACGCCTGGAAGGCGGCCAGGTCATCAGCGTCAAGGACACCGCGGTGGTCGGCGCCGGTCGAATGCCGATGCGGGGTGTCGGCCACGAAGGCGTCGATCGCCTGAGCGACGAAACCCTCGCGCCACTCGGTGCGGATTCCGTCGATGCGCTCGGTCCGCGAGCCGCCTGCTCCTGCTCGCTCGGCTCCGGCCGCCACCAGCCGACGCAGCGTCTCGGCCCAGACGGGCGCGCGCACGATCTCGCCCGCGACCGGGGGGCCGGCCGTCGATCAGCCAGCGGGCGGCGGAGGTCGGCCAGTGCTCGTGGAAGAAGTCGGCGACGGTCGCGATCGTCTTCGCGGTGCGCCCGAGGATCGGATGGCCATCGGAGGCGTAATCGATGGCGTACCGCAGGACGTCCGCCGCCTCCCAGGTGCCGTGGTCTCTCAGCAGCAGGAGCCACGCGTCGACGGCACCCGGCACAGCCGCGGCGAGCGCACCGGATCCGGGCACCCGGTCGAGTCCCTCGGCCCGGTAGTGCTCGATGGTCGCGTGCCGAGGCGCCGGCCCCTGACCCATGAGCACCTGCGGCGACGAGTCGCCCGCGGGCAGGATCAACCCGACGAGGTCACCGCCGGGGCCGTTGAGGTGAGGCTCGACGATGTGCAGGACGAAAGCGCCGGCCACGGCCGCGTCAAAGGCGTTGCCGCCCCGCTCGAGCACCGACTGCGCCGTCGACGACGCGAGCCAGTGGGTCGATGCGGCCATCCCGAACGACCCCTTCAGGTCGGGCCGGGTGGTCGTCGTGCTAGCGGGCTTCCAGCTCATGCTTCGAGCGTACGCACTCGGCGGGTGCTCTCGGAAAACGAAGGAGGCCTGCGAACTCAGTAGGGGTATTCGGGCCGCCCCTGCTGCACGCTGATCCACTTGCGCTCGGTGAACTCCTCAAGGTTGGCCTGCCCTCCGGCCCGACCGCCGACGCCGGAGGCTCCCACTCCCCCGAACGGCGCACTGGCCTCGTCGGTCGGCGTGGCGTCGTTCACGTGCACCATGCCTGATCGGCAGCCGCGCGCGAAGCGCAGTCCACGGCCCTCGTCGGCCGTCACGACGGCGTTGACGAGTCCGTACGGGGTGTCGTTGACGAGCTCGAGGGCTTCGGCGTCGGTGTCGAACGCGAGGATCGGCACGATCGGCGCGAAGGTCTCCTCGGTCCAGATCGGCATCGTCGGCGTCACGTTCGTGACGACCGTCGGGCGGTAGAACAGGCCGTCGCGGGTGCCACCCGTGACCACCGTGGCGCCCTGCTCGACGGAGAGGCGGAGGAGGTCGTCGGCGCGCGCGGCCTGCCTCTCGTTGATCATCGGCCCGATGACGGGGCCGTCACCAATTTCAGGATCCTGCGGGTCACCGACCGTGATCCGCTCGGCCCGCACAACGAGGGCGTCCGTGTACGCGGCGGCGAGCGTCGAGTGCACGAGGTGCCGACTAGCGCTGATGCAGGTCTGCCCCTGGTAGTGGAACGACGACCAGGCGCCCAGCATCGACGCTCGCTTGGCATCGGCGTCGTCGAGCACGACGAAGGCGTTATCGCCGCCGAGCTCGAGGGAGACCTTCTTCAGGAGGCCGCCCGCGGTGGCCGCGATCTTGGAGCCGACCGCGGTCGACCCGGTGAAGTGCACCATGTCGACGCCCGGGTGGGCGACGAGCGCCTCGTTGAACTCCTGCTCGCCGCAGATGGCCTGGAACAGGCCCGCGGGCGCGCCTGCCTCGTCGAACAGCGCGGCGATCGCCAGCCCTCCGCTCAGCGGGGTCTCTGGCGAGGCCTTCAGGATCACCGCGTTGCCGAGAGCGATAGCCGGCGCGACGACTCTCATCGCGAGGATCAGCGGGAAGTTCCACGGCGTGATCGCGGCGACAACGCCGACGGGCAGACGCTCGGAGAAGCTGAACCGCCCGGGATCGTGGGACCCGAGAACCTCTCCTTGCGGCTGGGCCGCAAGCCCGGCCGCCGCGCGGAGTTCGTCGGCCGAGCCGCCGACTTCGTACTGGGCCTTGCCGAGAATGGACCCGGTCTCTCGAGCAACCAGGTCGGCGAGGGCCTCGGCGTGCGTCTCGAGGAGGCCTGCGACGTCGAGCACGAGGCGCGCGCGGACGTCGTATGGCGTCGCCGCCCACTCTTCCTGGGCGCGGCGTGCACCCTGCACCACCGTGTCGAGGTCGGCGAGCGAGCCGAGGCCGGCGGTTCCGAGCACTGTGCCGGTGGCTTTCTCCAGCACGTCGATGTGCCGGTCGGTCGGGCGGAATCGCCCGTCGATGTAGGCCGCGCCCTCGGAGAGGTGCGGCAGTGCGACGTCCACAGTGACAGTCGTCGTCATGGGAATGCCTTTCGTGTGCGGTTGATAGGACGAAGGGAAATCGAGATCAAGGGGCTGCGGAAACGGCCAGGGCGAACCAGCCGGTGTGTGGAATCCACTGCTCTGCCCAGCGCCAGTCATCGCCCTCGGGAGCGTCGTCGGGGAGGAAGGCGATGCCGCTCTCGTCGGTGAACCCGGACGTGATGCCGTTGAGGATGCCGCCGGGCGAATTTTGGTACTCAGCCGTGTAATCGGGAGCGCCACGGCCACGACCCTGCAGCATGCAGACGTCGAAGGGGTTCCGCCCGAGGATCCAATCGAGAGTGTCAGCAGCCAGGTCGCGCAGGCGCACGCGAAGAGGCTCAGGGCAGGATCCGAGTCGCCCGGCGAGAGTCGCGGCGTACGACAGCGAGGCCAGGTTGGCGTTCTCGCCCTGCCACCAGTAGCCCGTCTCGTTCTCGTGTGGGAAGAAGAACGAGTCAACTGCCCGGCCAAAGGCGGGCTGGACTCTCTGCCTCGGGAGACCGAAGGGGTTCGGAACGGCATCGGTGCGGCCCACGATCCCCTCGACCAGAGTGAGCGCGGTGGCGATCGCGTGCTGCGCGGTCTCGTCTTCGGCGGTCGGCGACTCTGCTGCGACCTCGGCGAATCGGAGAAGAGCGATCACGGGGAGCCCCGACTCCGCGGCGTGGAAATAGGGCCGACCTTCGCCGTCGCCCTCGAGGAAAGCGAGCCCGTGCTCGTCGAACCGAAGTCGAGCGATCAGCCCGAGGGCGCGGATCCGGGCTGCCTCGTCGAAATCCCCGGGGTCGCGCCCGAGGCGGCGCGACGACGCCGCTAGTTCGGTCGCAGCGAGGAGAGCGCAGTAGTCGTCGAGTACCGTCTCGACACCGTCGAAGAGGTACTCGCGGTTGTGCGCCTCGAGGTGGCGGAAGCCCCGCTCGGCGGCGGAGAAATACGTCACCGAGTCAAAGTCGCCGGAGACGCCGGCAACCGACGCGCGGGCAAGCGCGGCGATGGCCAGCCCTCCGCCGTGCCGGTAGGCGGCCTGCCAGCGCTGCGTGCGGACACTGTCCTGCAGCGGAGCCGTGATGACCCGCTCGTCGAGCCGCTTTGTGAGGGCGTCGAAGATCCCGGTGTAGAAGAAGGCCGCCGGATCCTGGAATCGGACCAGGAAGTCTGCCCCGTGCAACCCCTCATCGCGCAGCCGCACGCGCTGGCTGGTCCGCCAGTCACCGTGCTGCCGGTCGAGTTCGTCGACGGCCGCGAGCAATGCCCAGGCGCAGAGCGGAATCTGCTGGGGACTCATCATGCGGGTGTAGGTGAGGTGGCTGAGGAACTTGCTCGTGTCGCCGGAGGCATCGAGCCAGCCGCCCCGAGCGTCGACGGTGGCACCCGAGGTGTCGTCGTAGAAACGCGCGTCGCGATCCTTCCGGTCGATCTCGCCGCTCGATCGCTGCGATCGGAAGTACGCCGTGACGTCGGCGATCGTCGCCGTTTGAAGCCGATGCTCGGCTACTTCAAAGGCCTCGGACCGCACGGTGCTTCCGGCCACGGTCGCTTCACACCGATAGCTGCCCGCCGCAGCGATCGCGGAGAGGTCGATTCGCCGATAGACGCTCGGGCCCCAGGCGGGCAGATCGACGGGTTCGCCGGGACGGATCAGGGTCACAGCGCCCGCCGCATCCACAAGGCGGACGTCCGCGACGACCGCCTCGGGCGGCGAGGCCAGGAGAGCGGAGCTCGGGGCGCCGAGCGAGTGACCGACATGCCCGAGGAGAAATCGAGGGGCGGTGTGGAGCTGAGTCATGGGGATGCTTCGTTCGACGAGTCAAAGGGCGATCATGGCGACGAGGCCTGTGGCGGTGATGACGGCCGTGACGGCATCGTGGAGATGCCGGGTGGAGAAGGCAGCGAGGATGGCTCGCACAGCTGCCCACACCAGGATCACCGGGACGAGGGCGATTCCTGAGCCGGCGGCCAGGGGCATCGGCGAACCGCCGCCCACGGCCGTGCCCATCGTCATGATGGCCTGCGATCCGGCCCCCGGTAGCAGTGCCAGGATCAGCACGGCCATCGCCCAGAGGTCGACGATGTGTGTACGGAACGCGTCGTTGCCGCGGGCGATCGGCGCGCAGCAGACCGAGGTCGCGACGAGGATCGCGGCTCCGGCAAGTGACGCGAGCGCACCCCACGGCCCGACCATCACCCCCACCATCACAACGATCATGACGACGTGCGGCCACGCCGCGCGCGTCCGCGTGATGGCTCTGAAGAGCGCGGAAGTCGCCGGGGCGCGTTTCGCACTCCCGTGGGCAGAGGAGGCGGTGGTCACGGGCCGACCGGCGTCAGCGCGCGGGCCAGAGCGACGGCTCCGACGACCGGCGGCTCCGTCAACAGGTGCACCGCGAGTCCCGGATGCGCGGCTCGGCAACTCTCGCGGAAAGCCTGCCAGAGGACCGGCTGGTTCACGATCATGCCGCCCGCCGCGACGATGTCAGAACCGGCCGCGCCCCGGCGGACCAACTGCGTGACGAGATGCGACAGGTGGTCGGCTGCGGCACGGATCCGGGCGGTCGCGAGGGCCGACCCCGCTTCCGCCGCAGAGAAGACCGCCTCGGCGCGCGGCGCCCAGTTGTCCATGGTCGGCTCGTCGTTGACCCGCCGGGCGAGACGCTCGGCATCGGGGGCGTCGAAACCGCGGAGGAGAGTCGAGAGGAGCCCGTCGTCGGCCACCCCGTCGTCGTGAGCGCTCAGCGCGTCACGGACCGCCTCGCGCACGAGCCCCGCCGCTCCGCCTTCGTCGCCGATGACCCAGCCCCAGCCGCCCGCCGCCAGAAAGGCACCGGAGTCGCTCTCGCCGACGGCGATCGCCCCGGTGCCCGAGATGACGCCGACGCCCCGGTCGAGGCCGGCGGCGGGCACGAGGAGCGCCGCGTCGTTGACGGCTCGAGCGCGATAGCCGAGCGCGCCGAGCCGATCGGAGAACTTCCGAGCGATCTCCTCGGTATCGAGGCCCTGGGCGCCGAGAGCGAGCTGCGCGATCGTCCACTCGGCGGGCAGGACGCCTCGCAGGGCTGCGTCAACCCAGGCGGCGCCGGACGCGATGGGCTCTGCGTCCCAGTCCTCCGAAGGGACCGTCGTGTCGAGGAGAAACTCGCCCGAGAGGGTCTCGACCCGGATAGCGGACTTCGTTCCGCCGATGTCCATCCCGACGACCACATCGGTCATTGACCTGCGCCTCCCATCGGGCTGTTCTCGATCTTGGTGTCGGAGTTGGTGAAGACGAACTCCTCGATGTCGACGCCGGCCTGGTTGGCGACTTCCTCAACCAGAATCTGCACGACGAGCGCCTCGAGGATGGCTCGCGGCGCCGCCGCGATCTGCGGCAGCCGAACGACCTGAAGTCGAAGACTCGGCGTGACGTCGGCCCCGGTGATCAGGATCACCTTGTGGCCCGCCTCGGAGAGCGTATCGGCCATCTCGAGTTCGCGACCGTCGCCGAAGAGCACGTGCACTCCGGATCCTGCGGACTCCATCGAGCCGTGGAGGTAGGTGCGGGTACTCATGGCCGTCGAGGGAAGTCGTGCCACCTCGCGGAAGAGCAGGGCACCCTCCTCGGCGGATCCGACCGCGGGGCCGGCCCCGACGAAGTCGGCGGACGATACTCCGGCGAAGGTCGACGCGAGGTCGGCGGCACGGAGACCGACCTCAGCCTCGACCTCGTGGAACCGGTCACCGAGGGCGAGCCAGTCGCTGCCAATTGCGCCGCCGTTCCAGGAGTCAGCGAGAAGGCCGAGCGCGGCGATGGTGGCCGTGAAGCCAACGGTCGACGCATAGCTGTCGGGGATGTTGCCGAGGCTGATCGCCCGGTCACCCACGACGTCGGCGATCGGCGACGGGGTGTTGTTGACCACGGCGAAGCGCTGCACAGGATTGAGGGTCTCGAGGACCGCGAGGGTCTCCGCGCTACGCCCGCTCTGTGAGACGCCGATGATCGGGTGGTCGGTCGTCGGGAACGGCAGCGGCAGGTCGCCGGAGCCGAGGCGCCAGGAGTGGATGCCCCGGCTGCGGAGGCCCCAGACCGGTGCTGCGACGGCGGCGAGGCTCGCACCGATGCCGACGAAGATCGGGCCGGGGCCTTGGAGGAGACCGGCCGCCTGACGCCCGCCGATCTCCTCGGTCAGCCGCTCGACGGCGCGCTGCAGGCTCTCGGCCTGCGTCGCACGCGCACTTTCGAATGTGATGTAGTCGCTGATCATGGTGGTTCCTAGCGGGTCGGGGTCACCGGGGCGAGCCCGGTGCCGAGAGTGGTTCGTGTGGGATCCCAGGTCTTGTCGACCGGTTGCACGTCGTCGACGTGTGTCGTGAGGGGAACGGGAAGACCCGAAGCCGCCGACTCCTCGACAGCCGCCATGGCTTCGAGCACGTGGAGGGCGAGAGCGCCCGAGGCGCGGGCGCTGCGGCCCGTGCGGAGGGCTCTGGCCATCTCCAACACGCCGACACCGCGCTGGCGCGGAATACCGGGAGCTTCGTAAGCAGTCCACTCGGCGTCCCGTGCCTCGCTGGTCAGGATCCGGGTGTCTCCGTCGAATCCGCTGACCGGCACTTCCATCGTCCCGGCCGAGCCCGTGATCTCGAAGAGTTGTCTGCGGACCGGTGAGTCGAAGCTGAAAACGGATGTCCCGACGACGCCGGAGCGGAACCGGGTGAGGACGCTCAGGTGGGTGAAGATCTCGACCGGGAAGGTCTGGCCGGCGTCCGGCCCGGATCCGACCACGCGCTCATCGCGGGGTCGGGAGCCGAGTGCCTCCACTGTTTCGATCTCGCCGATCAGTTGCACCATCGTGGTGAAGTAGTACGGGCCGATGTCGAAGAGGGGACCTGCGCCGCGCGCAAAGAGGAACTGCGGCCGCGGATGCCAGGCGTCTGGGCCCGGGCCTTGCATCAGAGTGAGCACCGTCTGGGGGGTTCCGATGGCGCCCTCCGCCAGGAGCCGGTGACTGTTCTGGATTCCCTCGCCGAGGATCGTGTCGGGAGCGTTGCCGACGACGAGACCGCGCTCGTCGGCCGCCGTCAGGACTGCGCGAGCGTCATCGAGGGAGAGCGCGATCGGCTTCTCGCTCCACACGTGTTTGCCAGAGGCCAGAGCGCGAAGGGCGATCTCCGCGTGGGTCGCGGGAAGGGTGAGGTTGACGACGATCTCGATGTCGTCCCGGGCCAGCAGAGCCTCGACCGACGGGGCGACCTCCACCCCGTAGTTGGTGGCCTGGCTGCTCGCGCGTCCGAGGTCGATGTCCGTGATCGCGCGGACGATGAGGTCGGGGTAGCTGGTCAGGCTGGTGAGGTACTCGTCCGAGATGTTGCCGGCGCCGACGACGCCAATCCCGACCGGGCCGGCGCTCACGCGAGCACCTCGGCCGCGAAGAAGTCGGCGTTCTGGGCGAGTAGCGGGAAGACGTCACCCTCGTGGACGACCACCTCGACAACGGGCATCTCGAGGAAGCCTCGGGCCAGCTGGAGGATTTCGCCCTGGCGGCCGGTGACCGGGACGCCGAGGATCGGACGCAGCGCATCCTGCTCTGGTTGATTGCGGACGTGCAAGTAGCGGATGCGATCCGCATGCCGCGACAGCAGGTCGAAGACGTCGGCGCCGCCGACGCTGGCCCAGTAGGTGTCGAGCTCGAGGACAACGCTCGGATCGAGCAGTTCGACGAGGATCTCCCACACGGCACGACCCTCGACCTTCTGCGAGAACTCGAAGTCGTGGTTGTGGTAGCCGAGCCTGATTCCTCGAGCGGCAACCGTGGGGACCAGCGCGTTGATCGCGCCAGCGAGCGCGCTGACGCCGCTCCGGTCGGCGATGGAGGCGGGCGGGACCATCGGAACGATGACGGTGGAGAGGCCGAGCCGTTCGGCCGCGTCGAGGACGGCGTCGGAGTCGAGTTCGGTGATCTTGGCATGGGCGCTCGTGGCCTGAAGTCCGGCGTTCTGGATCGCGTCGGCGAGAGCCTCGGTGTCGGAGAGGATGTCGTAGGGCTCGACGTGGGTGAAGCCGAGATCGGTCAGCCGCTCGAGCGTCTGTGGGAGTTCGTCGGCGCCGATCGAGTCGCGCACGCTGTAGAGCTGGACGCCGAGCGGGGATGCGGTGCTCATGCGTGCTCCTCGCTGTGGTGGTCGTGATGGTCATGCCCGTGGGGCTCGTGCTCCACCGGCGCGTGCGCGTGCCCGTGGTGGCCCGGCGCGCAGTGGTCTCCCGTCGTCTCCGGGATGTCGAGGGTCGGGTTCCGCCCGAAGAAGCCGTGCGGCTTCATCACGAAGCCGGTCGAGTCGACGGGCATGATCGGCCAGTCTTCGAGCCGCGGGAAGTGCGTCAGGCCGAAGGTGTGCCAGAGGACGATGTCGGTGTCGTCGACCGGGCGGTCGGCTGCGGTCCAGGTCGGCAGGCCCGCTCCCCCGTGGTGCATGTTGACGAAGTCTCCGGCCGGGTAGTTCTCGGTCGGGTCGTAGGGCGTGACCCAGAGGTGCTTGGTCGAGAAGGTGGCCCGCCTGTGGATGTCCGACTCCGCGTCCGCTATGAGAAGCGGCTTGCCCTCCGGAAAGAGGACGTAGCCGGTCGAGCCGCCGAGGCGATTCTTGACGGACGGGTTCGACACGAGCCAGACCCGGTTCTTCGCATTGTCGGCGACGCGCTGCGCATCCTTCTCGCTCGTCAGGCGCGTGACCGCCTGGGTGAATCCGGTCCCGGTCGGATTCGACGGCCCGCGCGGCACGAACGCCGCCTCGAGCTCGTCGACCGCGTTGCCCGTGCCGTCGATCATGGTGTCGAGCCGCGCGCTGAAGAGGTGCTGGTGGTACGGCGCACCGAGGCCCGGCGCGAGCTCGGAGGCGAACGGGTAGCCCTCGCCCGGATAGGCGGAGGTGAAGACGACACCGGTCGCCTTGACCTCGAGCTGAATCGTGCCGTCGAGGAAGAAGTACCAGTAGAAGCCGTAGTCGTAGTTGCCGACGGTGACAAAGAACGAGACCACGAGGCGGCGGTTGCGACGCGAGTCGCTGGAGCCGTTCCAGTTGTCGAAGTGCTTCCACAGGATCCCGGCGTCCTCCTCGTGGATGCAGATGGCCTGCGGTACGACGCGAGCGTGGCCACGGGCGTCCGCCATGACGGCGTCGAGGTAGGTGATGTCGCCGACGCAGTCGCAGCCGAGCTCGAGCGAGTTGGCGAAGCCGCCGAGCAGGTACTCGCCGCCGTCGAAGAAGTTCTGGAACCAGCGCTGCGGCGCCGGGTCGCCGTAGGGCACCATCATCTCGGCGATGGAGGCGCGGTAGAGGATCGGCCGGGGGGTGCCCCGGTCTTCGAGCGACACGTTGTGGAAGACGAGCCCTTCGCGCTGGTCGAACGAGACCTGCATCGACCAGCCGAGCCAGTCGAGCACGCCGTTCTCGTCGATCGTGAAGCTCGGCCCCTCGGGCTGCGTGATCTCGATCGGCTTGATGCCCTGGCGCGGGGGCTCGGCGACCCAGGCCGGGTCGTGGAAGTTGCCGTCCTCCTGGGGAACGGGCAGGTCGACGTAGTCGATCACGTCGAGCACCTCGCGGGTGACGACGTCGACCATGGCTGTCACGCCGTCGACCGGATGCGCCCAGCCGAGGTCGTTCGGGGTCTTCTGCACGAACGTGAAGCAGCGCTGGATCCGACGCCCGCGTTCGTCGTCGGCCAGCACCCCCGCGGAGAGCGGGTTTACGCGGAGCTGCGAGAGGTCAGTCAGGCCGCGCTTCGCCATCGCGGCAACCCAGCGCGGGTCCTGGTGCACGATCTCCTCGACGAGCGGGAACTCCTCGAGAACGATCGGCACCTGCCCGTCGACGAGGGGGTCGAGCACCGTGACGGAGACGATGCTGCCCTCCGAGGGGGCGACGACGAGGTCTCGGGAGGTGCCCTCTCCGAGATCGACCGTCATGACCCGGATCCTTCGGGGTGCCGTCTCGCCGCGGAGGAGTTCGCGCTTGTCCTGCTCCAGGAGGCCGAGATACGAGACGTGCGTCGTCGGCCCGAGGAGGCCCTCGGCGCTCAGGATCTCGTGGACGCGTTCGATCTCGGCTGCGGTCGGCGACGCGAGAGCCGGAGCGAGCGAGGTGGCGAGAGTGGTCGCGGCGGTCTGTTCGAGGGTCACGAGAGCACCACGTCTTCCCAGACGCCGGTCTTCATGGACCGGTAGCAGGCGTCGAGGATCACGTTGACGACGTGGCCGTCCTCGAAGGTTTCCATGGGCGCGATTCCTTTCTCGAAGCACTCGACGAAGTGCCTCATCTCCTGGCTGAAGCCGTAGGCGCGCGCCTCCTCGGGGACGGGGTAGACCCACCCCGTGTCGGCGTCGGACTTCTCGACGAGGTAGCCGGCCGGGTTCTCGATGAAGCCCCAGACCGGGGTCGACGAGGTGTCGGTCACGAGGCGGCCGGCGCTGCCGACGATCTCGTGGCGGAGCTGCATGCCGCCCTTCTCGATCCACGACGACTCGACCGTGGCGAGCTGGCCGCCCGCGAACTGCAGCAGGGCGATTGCTGTGTCCTCTCCCGTGGTCTTGTCGGAGTGCGCCAGGGTGGCGCCCCAGGCGAAGACCTTGGTGACGAGGTTGTCTTTGCCGAAGAAGTGACGAGCCGACTCGACGGTGTGGCAGCCCATGTCGAGCAGGGCGCCGCCGCCGGCGGTCTCGGCATCCCAGAAGTGCGCGGCGTGCGGCCCCGAGTGCGCCTCGCGGGCTCGCATCGTGAGCACGTCGCCGATCGCCCCGGCAGCCACCATCTGGTGCGCCTTCGCGATGTTCGGCGAGAACACCGAGCTCTCGGCGTAGCCGTGCCACACGTTCGCCTCGGTGACGGCCTTCAGGATCTCTGCCGCCTCGGCTCCGGTCCGCGCAAGCGGCTTCGTGCAGACGATGCCCTTGCCGGCCTTCGCCGCGATCCGGACCGCCGCGAGGTGCGCCTCGTTGGGCAGCGAGATCACGACGAGGTCGACCTCGGGATCGTTGCAGAGTGCCTCGAGGTCGTCGTACTGCCGGGCGATCGGCCCCCACTTCTCGGCGAAGTCCCTCGCACGACCGAGGTCGCGGGAGAAGTTCGCGGTTATCGTTGCCGTGCGCACGTCGGTGAGGGCGTCCGCGTAGGTGTCGGCGATGAAGCCGGAACCGATCATGCCGATGCGTGTCACGTCAGTCCTTCTCGATGAGGCGGTCGAAGGCGGCGGAGAGCGTCTCGTCGATCTGCTGACGAGACTCGTCGGCCTCGAAGTACTCGACGGCCTCGCGCAGGCCCTGGGAGAGGGAGACACGGGGCGCGAAGTCGGGAACGAGTCGCTTCAGCTTGGTCGTGTCGAACAGCATCGAGTGGCGGAAGTCCTCCTGGAGGACCTCACCCCAGCCCGGGATCTCGGTCGCGATCGACTCGCTCGACCGGTGCACCAGCTTCGGGTCGCGCACCCCCGCGGCGGCGGCCAGCTCCAGGTGGATCTGATCCCACGTCGTGATGTCGCCGCTGACCACGTTGACGCTCTCGCCGACGGCGTGCTGGTCGCCGAGCAGGGGCACGAATGCCCGAGCGAAGTCGCTGGAGTGCGTGAGGCTCCAGAGCGAGGTGCCGTCGCCGTGCACGATCACTCCACGACCGGAGCGCAGCCGGTCGACTGCAGTCCAGCCCGACAGAACGGGGAGGACGGTCTCGTCGTAGGTGTGGAACGGCCGCACGATCGTGAGCGGCAGTCCCTCCTCCCGGTACGCGACCTCGAGGAGGTCCTCGCACTCGATCTTCTCGCGGGCGTACTGGAACACCGGCTGCTTCCGCGGCGACGACTCGGTGATCGGCAGCTGCGGCACGGGGCGACCGAAGACGGAGCAGGTGCTGATGAAGACGTACTGACCCGTGATCTCACGGAACAGGGCCGCGTGACCATCGAGATCCTTCGGGGAGAAGCCGATCCAGTTGACGACCGCGTCGTACCGCTGGCCCTTCGTGATGCGCTCGAGCTCGGACACCTGACGGACATCGCCCCGAACCTGCGTGACTTCTTCCGGGATGCTCCGCGTGGGTTCGTTCCTGGTGACGATCGTGAGGTCGATCCCTTGACGGACGGCCTCGCGGGCCGCGGCGGAGCCGATCATGCCGGCTCCGCCGAGGAAGAGGACTCTGGTGCTCATGAAGGATCTTTCTGAAGGGTGAAGGGGGCGACGTCGACGGCGCCTCGCGAGAGCCCCCGACCCACGAGGTGGGCGTAGCTCTTCTCGAGAGCGTCGAAGGTGTCGCCGTGGAGACGCTCGAGTTCGACGAGGTGCCACCGGAGACCCGACTCAGCCGTGAGGGCTGCCTCCCAGTCGATGGTGCCCTCGCCGATCGGCACCATGACGTCGTCCTCGTAGCTCTGGAGCGGACCGTCTTTGACGTGGATGAACCGGGCCCGGTCGCCGAGGCGGGTCAGCACCTCGGCCGGGTCGGCGCCACCGAGCTCGGTCCAATACGCATCGAGCTCGATCACGACTCGCGGGTCGAGGGCGTCCAGCAGGAGGTCGTAGGCCTGCCGGCCGTCGAACGTGTTCGAGAACTCCGCGAAGTGGTTGTGATACGCGATCGTCATCCCCCGCTGACTGGCGTTTTCAGCCGCCTCGTTGACGCGGACGACTCCGCGTTCGATGGCGACGGGCGAGTCGAACTCCTCGCGCTCGAGGCTCCAGACGAGAGTCGAGGCCCCCAGTTCGGCGTTCTCGTCGAGCAGGCGCTCGGCATCCCGGCCGGCCGGGAACGGGGTGTGCGCACTGGTCAGGACGAGCCCTGACGCAGCGATCGCCTCCCGCACCCGCCGCGGGCCGAAGTGCTCGACGAGACCGTACGTCTCGATCCCGACGAACCCGATGGCCGCCAGGCGGTCGAGGGTTCCTTCCAGGTCGGCGCGGGCCGCCTCGAGAACGGTGTACATCATGACGCCGATCTGCGCCTCGGACCGGGTCATGCGTCGCCCCCGGCCGCCCAGACGAGTGCTTGCTTGACCAGGATCCGGAATGCGGGCTCGCCCCAGGCACGCATGTCGTGCCCGAGGGCGATGTACACGACCCGCCCCTCGCCCACCCGCCGCGAGTAGATCACCGGGATGACGACACCGTCGGCGCGATGACGCTGTGCCAACACCTCCACGTGGTCGTCGGCGAGTTCGAATTCGTAGTATTCGTCGAAGAGCTCGAAGTCGGTCAACCCTGAGGTAACGGGATGATCGGCGACGATCTCGATGGTGTGGCGACCCTCGTGATGTCCGGGCCCGTGGGACAGGTACCGGTTGCCAAGAAGGTCGAAGAACGGACGATCCGCGTCGGCCACTCCGTCGCCGTCCCAGCCCAGGATGTTCGCCCCGTGCACTCCCACGACCCCCTTACCCGCGGCCACGGCCTCGGCGAGGGCCTCCTGCTGCTCGGTCGGGAAGCTTCCCCCTGCCGTGTAGAAGAGGTACACCTCGCTCTCGGCCGTCTCGGGTCGCGGGTCGACGAATCGGTTCGTTCCGGCTGCTCGCCGGGCCGCGAACCCCGCCTCGATGGCGAGCTGCTGGAAGACGGTAGCCGCCAAGATGAGGTCGTGATGGATGTCGTCACCGTTCACGATGACCATGGCACGGGGAGTGAGCGTCATTTCTTGGGCACCAGCTTCAGCGCGACGACCTCGTTGGGGTACGGCACGAAGTACGGGTTGCTC
>JAODMX010000340.1 GCA_025464735.1 Frondihabitans sp.
AAGGGCGAATTCGTCGACCTCTTCAAAGAGCTGGCCTCGTCCGGCTACTCTCGTGCGATCGTCGACGGCGAGCAGATCCAGCTGAGTTCGCCCCCGACTCTCAAGAAGCAGGTCAAGCACGACATCGCCGTGGTCATCGACAGGCTCGTCGCCTCTGACGACGTCCTGTCTCGCCTCACCGACTCACTCGAGACCGCCCTGCGCCTGACCGATGGGCTCGTCACGATCAACTTCGTCGACGAGACAGGCCCTGCGTCCTTCCGCACCTTCTCTGAGAAGCTCTCCTGCCCGAACAACCACCCGCTGCAGCTTACCGAGATCGAACCACGCACCTTCTCGTTCAACGCGCCGTTTGGGGCCTGCCCCGAGTGCTCGGGGCTGGGCACCAAGATGTCGGTCGACAGCGACCTCCTCCTGGGCGACGACGAGTTGAGTCTCTCGGAGGGCGTGATCCTGCCCTGGACCAACTCCGGCAAAGGGCTCTACAACTACTTCCAGAAGTTGCTCGAGGGTCTGGCCGGTGATCTCGGCTTCAGCCTCAAGACTCCGTGGAAGGATCTCTCTCCTGACGTGAAGCGCGCCATCCTCGAGGGCAACGACTTCGAGGTGACGGTTCGCTACCGCAACCGCTTCGGGCGGGAGATGAAGTACACGACCGGTTTCGAGGGCGTCATGCCCTACATCGAGCGCAAGTACGCCGAGGCAGAATCCGACACCCAACGTCAGCGTTACCAGAGCTACCTGCGCGAGATTCCGTGCGTCGTCTGCAAGGGCAAGCGACTGAAGCCGGAGGTCCTCGCCGTTCTGGTCGACGGCCAGAACATCGCCGATGTCTCCGACCTGAGCCTCAGCGAGGCGTTCGCCTTCATGAACGACGTTGAGCTCACGGCCAGGGAGGCGCGGATCGCCGCCCAGGTCCTTCGCGAGATCCGGGTTCGGCTCGAGTTCCTCCTCGAGGTGGGACTGACCTATCTGTCCCTGGCTCGCTCGGCCGGATCGCTGTCCGGCGGCGAGGCCCAGCGCATTCGGCTCGCGACGCAGATCGGGTCCGGGCTGACCGGGGTTCTCTACGTCCTCGACGAGCCGAGCATCGGGCTCCATCAGCGCGACAACCGTCGCCTGATCGACACGCTGGTCAAGCTCAAGAACCTCGGCAACACTCTCATCGTCGTCGAGCACGACGAAGACACCATCCGCACGGCCGACTGGATCGTCGACATCGGCCCGGGTGCCGGCGTCAACGGCGGTCAGGTGGTGCACTCGGGAGGGTACGAGGCGCTCCTCGCTAACACGTCGTCGTACACCGGCGACTATCTCGCCGGCCGGCGCACCATCGACACTCCGAAGAAGCGCCGGAAGGTCGACAAGAACCGGAAGATCACCGTGGTCGGCGCGCGCGCGAACAACCTCCGCGACATCACCGTCGAGTTCCCGCTGGGAGTCTTCACGGCGGTCACCGGCGTCAGCGGCTCCGGCAAGTCGTCGCTGGTCAACGACATCCTCTACAAGGTTCTGGCCAACGAGCTCAACGGCGCCAGGCAGATCCCTGGCAAGCACACGCGCATCACCGGCCTGGAGAATCTCGACAAGGTCGTACACGTCGATCAGGCGCCGATCGGCCGCACACCGCGGTCGAACCCCGCCACCTACACGGGCGTCTTCGACAAGATCCGCAACCTCTTCGCTGAAACTGTCGAGGCCAAGGCTCGCGGTTACCTGCCCGGGCGCTTCAGCTTCAACGTCAAGGGCGGTCGTTGCGAGAACTGCGCCGGCGACGGCACGATCAAGATCGAGATGAACTTCCTCCCCGATGTCTACGTGGCCTGTGAGGTCTGCGGCGGCGCCCGGTACAACCGCGACACGCTCCAGGTGCACTACAAGGGCAAGAACATCTCCGAGGTGCTCGACATGCCCATCAGCGAGGCGGCCGAGTTCTTCGCACCGATCAGCTCGATCTCCCGCTTCATGGTCACGCTCGTCGATGTCGGCCTCGGCTATGTTCGCCTCGGTCAGAGCGCCACCACGCTCTCCGGCGGTGAAGCCCAACGAGTCAAGTTGGCCACAGAGCTTCAGAAGCGGTCCAACGGGCGCAGCGTCTACGTCCTCGACGAGCCGACAACGGGTCTCCATTTCGAAGACGTGCGCAAGCTCCTCCTGGTGCTGAACGGTCTCGTCGAGAAGGGCAACACGGTGGTCGTGATCGAACACAACCTCGATGTCATCAAGTCGGCCGACTGGGTCGTCGATATGGGGCCCGAAGGCGGTGCCGGGGGAGGGCTGGTGCTCGCCACAGGTACCCCTGAGCACTTGGCCAAGGTTCCCGAGAGTCACACGGGCCTCTTCCTTGCTGAGCTCCTCGCGCAGAAGCCCACCGACGTCCGGCCTTCGCCCGCACGCAACTCAAGCCCGAAAAAGAAGAGCACGACCACGAAGGCCGCGAAGACGACCGCACTGACCAGGTAGATCATGAGCAACACAGTTTCGTGGCGCCCGAAGGCGAGCGACATTCCGACGCAACCGGGCGTTTATCGGTGGCGTGACGAGCGAGGTCGTGTCCTCTACGTCGGGAAGGCGAAAAACCTCCGGGCGCGCCTGAGCAACTACTTCGCGCCGCTGCCGTCGCTCCACGAGCGCACGCGGCGAATGGTGCTGACCGCCCGAAGCGTCGAGTGGACCGTCGTCGGCACCGACGTCGAGGCGCTGCAGCTCGAATACACCTGGATCAAAGAGTTCGACCCGCCCTTCAACGTCAAGTTCCGCGATGACAAGTCCTACCCCTTCATGGCGATCACTCTCGCCGACGAGGCACCTCGCGTGATGGTCACCAGGAACACCCGGATCAAGGGCGCCAAATACTTCGGCCCGTATCCGAAGATCTGGGCGGTGCACGACACCATCGACCTCATGATCAAGGTGTTTCCGATCCGCACTTGCTCCGACGCGAGCTACAAGAAGGCGATGGAGACCGGCAAGCCCTGTTTCCCGGGTCAGATCGGCCGTTGCGGCGGCCCGTGCTCGGGGCGAGTCACGGTCGAAGAGCATCGCGTCATCGTCGACGAGTTCATCCGGTTCATGGCCAGCTACGACCGCAAGGTGATCACCGATCTCCAGAAGCAGATGCGGGCCGCCGCCGATGAGCAAGACTACGAAGAGGCAGCGAAGTTCCGCGACCAGGTCGGCGCGCTCGAGGCCGTTCTCGAGAAGTCGGCGGTGGTGCTCCGCGATTCGGTCGACCTTGACCTCTACGCTCTCGCTGAAGACGAACTGGCAGCCGCCGTCCAGCAGTTCACCGTGCGCGGCGGGCGCATCCGCGGTGTTCGCGGCTGGGTGCTCGACAAAGAGATCGACATCTCGACCAGCGACATCGTCGAGCAGGTTCTCCAAGACGTCTACGCCCGAGGCACCGAGCTTCCCCGCGAGATCGTAGTGCCAACGCTGCCCGACGACGCACCTGCGCTCGAGAGCTGGCTCTCCGACCTGAGAGCGACCGGCTCGAAGGGCCGCTGCAAGGTCCAACTGCACACTCCCCAGCGTGGCGACAAGGCAAACCTGATGCAGACGGCCACCCTCAACGCCGGCCAGTCCCTGATGCTCTACAAGACCCGGAGAAGCGCCGACTTCGCGACTCGCTCGACTGCTCTCGCCGACATCCAAGAAGCGCTCGGAATGTCTGATGCGCCGCTCCGCATGGAGTGCTACGACGTCTCGCACCTCCAGGGCACGAACATCGTGGCCTCGATGGTCGTCTTCGAAGACGGGCTGCCCCGCAAAGACCAGTACCGGCGGTTCAGCATCCCGGAGTCCACCGACGACACCGAGTCGATCCACCAGGTGATCACCCGGCGGCTCGCGTATCTCAAGAACCCCGAGCTCGACGCGGTGGAGAACGGCGCGGGTCCGGCCGCTGGGGCGCCGACGAGCGCAGACGACCTCGCCGGCGACGACCCGGTCATCGACGTCGACGCCGAACTGCAGGAGGCGGCCGAGAAGCGCCG
>JAODMX010000363.1 GCA_025464735.1 Frondihabitans sp.
TGCCCGACGTACTTGGTCTGCAGGAATGTCTCGAACGCCTCGGCTTCGTTCAGCTTGCCCAGGATCCGCATTTGCTCGTCGTGGGTCGGCTTCGTGTAGGGAACTTCGACGTGCTGCTGGATCCAGGCGCGCTGGGCCGGATCTTGAATGTGCATGTATTCGATGCCGATGGTGCGGCAGTACGAGTCGCGGAGCACACCGAGGACGTCGCGGAGGAGCATTGACGCCTTGCCGCCGAAGCCACCGGTGACGAACTCGCGGTCGAGGTCCCAGAAAGTCAGGCCGTGACGCTCGATCTCGAGATCGGGGTGGGTGCGCTGGCGGTACTCGAGCGGGTCGATGTCGGCCATCAGGTGGCCGCGGACGCGATAGCTGTTGATCAGTTCAAGGACCCGGGCGCTCTTGCCGACGCGCTCGGCCAGGTTGACGTTGATGTCGGCGTTCCAGCGGATCGGTGCGTAGGGGATCCGTAGGGAGGCGAAGATGTCGTCGTAGAAACCACGACCGCCGATCAGCATCTCGTGCACGATCTTCAGGAACTCGCCCGACCCGGCGCCCTGGATGACGCGGTGGTCGTAGGTCGACGTGAGCGTGATCGTTTTGCCGATGCCGAGTTCGACGAGGGTCTTCGAAGCGGACCCCTGGAACTCCGCCGGGTACTCGAGCGCACCGGCGCCGATGATCGTGCCGGACCCCTTCATGAGGCGCGGCACGCTGTGGACGGTGCCGATGCCGCCGGGGTTCGTCAGGGAGATGGTGTTGCCGGCGAAGTCGTCGGCGGTCAGCTTGTTGGCGCGTGCCTTCTTGACGATGTCTTCGTAGGAGTTCAGGAACTGCGCGAAGGTGAGGCTCTCGGCCTTCTTGATGCCGGGAACGAGCAGCGCGCGGGTGCCGTCGGGTTTCGGGATGTCGATCGCGAGGCCGAGGTTGATGTGAGCCGGAGTGACGACGGAGGGCTTGCCGTCGACGACGTCGTAGAAGACGTTCTGGCTGGGGAAGTCTTTGAGCGCTTGGACGAGCGCCCACCCGATCAGGTGCGTGAACGAGATCTTGCCGCCGCGAGCGCGTTTGAGGTGGTTGTTGATCACGATGCGGTTGTCGATCATCAGCTTCGCCGGGATGGTGCGGACGCTGGTGGCCGTGGGCACGGTGAGGCTGGCGTCCATGTTGGTCGCAAGGCTCTTCGCCATGCCGCGCAGGGGCTGGACGGCGTTCTGTGGCTCGGCGGTGGGCTCTTCGGTTGCTTGGCTCTTCTTCGGCGCGGCCGGTGTCGGGGCCTCCGCCGGGATCGGCTTCACTTTTGGCTCGACGGAGGTCGTCCGGGCCGTCACGGGGCCGCCCGTGGTGGTAACGGGCGCCGAAGGGGCCGGTGCGGGGGCAGTGGCGGGAGCGCTGGATCCGGAAGTCGTCTCGGTCTGCTTATAGCTCTCGAGAATCGGCCACCACGACCGGTCGACCGAATTCTTGTCGGCGACGTACTGCTCGTACAGCTCGTCGACGAGCCATTCGTTCGCGCCGAACTCGGCAGCAGCGCCGTCGTCAGTCGTTCCGGTCACGTGGCTAGTCACAGCCGATCGCCCACTCTCCGTTGATTGTTGGTCGTTCATCGGGCTGTCCTTGCCCGCCTTGTTAAGACTAATCGTTTAGGGGAGCCGGGGTGGGAGACGACCCAGGGTTTAGTTTGAGAGTCATGAGGTACTACGAGGCGAATCCACAGCATGATCTGACGTACTCCGACGTCTTCCTCGTTCCCAGTCGATCCGGGGTCTCGAGCAGGCTCGACGTCTCGCTCGCGCCGGGCGACGGAACGGGCGCGACCATCCCGATCGTGTCGGCCAACATGAACTCCGTCACCGGGCCACGGTTGGCCGCGACATTGGCCCGTCGCGGTGGTCTCGGCGTCCTGCCGCAGGACATGCACCTGCAGGATCTCGATGCGGCTATCCGCTGGGTGAAGGCGCAGCCGGTCGGCTACGACACGCCCTACGCCATGGCCCCGGGCGACACGGTCGAGATTGCGCTCACCAGGCTGCCTGCCGCCCCGGGCCACGGCATCGTGCTGCACGACGCCGCTGGCGCCTACCTCGGCTGCATCCCGGCCGAGCGCCTCAGCACCGCGCCTCGCGACGCGGTCCTCGGCGATCTCGTGCGCGGCGAACTGGCCTCGCTAGACGCCGATGACATCGCCGGCCCGCGCGCGGCGTTCGATCTTCTCGTTGCGGCGGGGCTCGACTTCGCTCCCGTCCTCCACAACGGTCACGTGATCGGGACCCTGAGTCGCAAGAGCGCTCTCCGTTCGACTCTCTACGAGCCCGCCGTCGACTCGTCCGGCCGCCTCCTCGTCGCCGCCGCGATCGGGATCAACGGCGACGTGGCCGAGAAGGCGAAGGCCCTGGCTGCGGCCGGGGTCGACGTGCTCGTGCTCGACACCGCCCACGGACACCAGGAGGCGATGCTGCGGGCCCTCTCGACAGTCGCGTCCCTGAAGCTCGGGCTGCCGCTCGTCGCCGGAAACGTCGTGACCGCGGAGTCCGTCCGGCACCTGGTGGCCGCGGGAGCCGACATCGTCAAGGTGGGCGTCGGCCCGGGCGCGATGTGCACGACCCGCATGATGACCGCGGTGGGTCGGCCGCAGTTCTCCGCCGTTCTCGAGACCGCCGAGACCGCGAAGGCGCTCGGCGCCCACGTGTGGGCGGACGGGGGAGTGCGGTATCCGCGCGATGTGGCGCTCGCACTCGCGGCCGGCGCTGCGTCGGTGATGATCGGCTCCTGGTTTGCAGGCACCCTCGAGGCCCCGGGCGACCTCGACGTCGACGCTGAGGGTCGGGTCTACAAGGAGAGCTGGGGGATGGCCTCGACCAAGGCGGTCCGCGGTCGTTTCGAGCGCCTGGACCCCTACGAACTCGCCAGGAAGACGCTTTTCGCCGAGGGCATCTCGTCGTCGCGGATCTACCTCGATCCGCTCCGGCCGTCGCTCGAAGATCTCCTCGACATGATCACGTCGGGCGTCAGGAGCTCGTTCACGTATGCCGGCGCTCGGACCGTGCCCGAGTTCTCGGAGCGCGCCCTCGTCGGCATTCAATCGGCGGCCGGCTACGAGGAAGGAAAGGCCCTGCCCGTTTCCTGGTGATCCGGGGCGCTCGCCGGGGTCGATCCGCCGCGTTCCGGTACACTCGACGGATCATGGATGACCCTCCGTCTCGTACGTCAGAGCCTTTCAGTCCGCCTTCGTCCGAGGTAGCACCCGTCGACGAACCCTCGCACCATAGGCGTGCCGGGTCGGTGATTTCGTCGTGAACGAATGGATCCTGCTCGGCATCGGTCTGGTCCTCACCGTCGGCACCGGTCTCTTCGTCGCCAGCGAGTTCTCGCTCGTGAATCTCGATCGAGCCGACCTGGAATCCCGTCAGGCTCGGGGTGAGAAACGTCTCGGCACGACGATCGGCGCTCTCAAGGTCACGTCGACCCACCTGTCGAGCGCCCAGCTGGGCATCACTCTGACCACCCTGCTGACCGGCTTCACGATGGAGCCAGCCATCGCAACGCTTATCGAAGACCCGTTCCGCTCCCTCGGAGCCTCGATGGTGATCATCGACGTGGCAGCGCCGATCGTCTCGATCGTGCTGGCAACGCTCCTGTCGATGATCATCGGCGAGCTCGTGCCGAAGAACTTCGCCCTTGCCCTCCCGCTGGCCACGGCTCGTCTCGTGATGCCGTTCCAGGTGGGTTTCACGCGAGTCTTCCGTCCGACGGTCGCTCTCCTGAACGGCACGGCGAACGTGGTGCTGCGCTCGATGGGTGTCGAACCAAAAGAGGAGCTCTCGGGCGCGAGAACGGCCGAAGAGCTGTCGTCCCTGGTTCGCCGTTCCGCGTTCGAGGGCAGCCTCGACCTCGACACCGCGACGCTTCTGGCACGCACGCTTGTCTTCAGCGATCACACCGCGTCCGACGTGATGACCCCGAGGCCGCGGGTCAGCAGTGTTGCCCGCACCGACTCCGCAGAGAGCGTTCTCGCACTGGCGCGGAGCACCGGCTACTCGCGCTTTCCGGTGACCGACGACGACATCGACGACATCGTCGGCCTCGTGCACGTCAAGCAGGCCGTCGCTGTTCCGCGCGGGAAGCGATCCGACGTCCCCGTGTCCGCTCTGCAGACGGACGCGATCAGAGTCCCCGAAACCATGAAACTCGACAATCTCCTCAGTGAGGTTCGCGGTAAGGGCTACCAGATGGCTGTCGTCGTCGACGAGTATGGCGGCACGGCCGGTGTCGTCACCCTCGAAGACCTGATCGAAGAGCTCGTCGGCGAGGTCTCCGACGAGCACGACCGCTCTCGGGTCGACGTCGTGCGTTCGCGCGATTGGCTCACGTTCCCGGGGCTGCTTCGGCCCGACGAGCTGCTCGAGCGGGCCTCCGTGCGGGTGCCTGAAGAGGGCCCGTACGAGACCGTGGGCGGCTGGCTGATGAGCGAACTTGGGCGTCTGCCGCGGGTCGGCGACGCGGTTTCGAACGAATCCGGCGAATTCCGGGTCGAGAGGCTCGACGGGCGACGCATCGATCGGATCCGGTTCACCCCGACACCGACCACCGGTGAACAAGAGACCCGGGTCACTGAGCCCGGTACGACGTCTGAAGAACCGCATCGGCCAGGCACCCGAAATCGGCGGGTGACGCGATGAGCGACTGGTGGGGTATTTTCTGGCTGGTCGTGCTCCTGCTCGGCAACGCCTTCTTCGTCGGCGCGGAGTTCGCCGTGATCTCGGCCAGGCGCTCCTCGATCGAACCGAAGGCCGATGCCGGCAACCGTGCGGCCAAGACGACACTCTTCGCGATGGAAAATGCCACCCTCATGCTGGCGACGACCCAACTGGGCATCACGGTCTGCTCGTTGCTGATCCTGAACGTCTCCGAGCCGTCGATCCATCACCTGCTGGAGGGGCCGCTTCATTTGACCGGATGGTCGCCCGAAGTGATCGCGACCGTCGGCTTCATCATCACTCTCGTGATCGTCTCGTTCCTGCATGTGGTGTTCGGCGAGATGGTGCCGAAGAACCTGGCGTTTTCGATGCCCGACCGCGCGGCTCTTCTGCTGGCGCCGCCTCTCGTCTTCGTCGCCCGGATCCTCCGCGTCGTCATCGTGACTCTCAACTGGGTGACGAATGCCGTGGTGAAGGCGTTCGGCGTCGAGCCCAAGTCGGAGGCGACGAGTGCCTTCACCGTCGAGGAGGTGCAGTCGATCGTCGCGCAGTCGCAGCGGGAAGGCGTCCTCCTCGACACCACCGGGACGCTGCGCGCCGCGTTCGAGTTCACTGAGAAGAAGGTGCTCGACATCGCCGTGACGACCGATCGTCTGGTGACGCTGTCGGAGGCCGCCACACCGGCGCAGGTGGAGCGGGCCGTCGCTAGGAGCGGCTTCTCGCGCTACGTCCTGGTCGACGATCGCGGCGAACCGACGGGCTACCTGCACCTGAAAGACGTCCTCGACCTGGACGGTGACGAGTTCAGCGCTCCCGTGCCGCCCAAGCGGATCCGACAGCTCATCTCGATTTTCGAGGGCACCGAACTGGAAGATGCCCTCGCCACGATGCGGCGATCCGGCGTGCACGTCGCACGCTCCTTCGACGAGCAGGGCACGACGCGGGGGGTTCTCTTCCTGGAGGACATCATCGAGGAGCTCATCGGCGAGGTCCAGGACGCCACCCGCCGCGCCTGACGCGCGGGCGCAGGCTGGCTAGGCGGGCACCGGCGCGTGGAAATGCGCGCGGTGGTACGGCTGCGGGTAGTAGTCGAGCTCGACGCCCAGCTCGGATGCCGCGCGCAGAGCGAAGTGCGGGTCTCGGAGGAACTCGCGCCCGACGAGCGCTACATCCGCCTGACCGGACGCCACGATGTCTTCGGCCTGCTGGGGCGTCACGATGAGCCCGACGGCGCCGGCTTCGACACCGCCCTCTTCTCGGACGACCTCGGCGAACGGCACCTGATAGCCCGGCCCGATCGGGATCTGGGCGGCTGCGGCAATGCCGCCGGTGGAGATATCGAAGAAGTCGGCACCCGCCTCCTGCGCCCAGGCCGCCACGGTCGCTGTGTCGTGCTCGTTCCACGAACCCTCGACCCAGTCCGTCGCGGAGAACCGGACGATGATCGGGAACTCGTCGCCGGTGGCCTCGCGAATGCCGCGCACGATGTCGAGGACGACCCGTGCTCGGTTCTCGAGCGAGCCGCCATACTGGTCGGTGCGCTCGTTGCTGAGGGGCGACAGGAACTGGTGGATCAGATAGCCGTGGGCCGCGTGGAGTTCGACGAAATCGAAGCCGGCCTGTCGGGTGCGGACCGCAGCGGCGACGAAGGCCGCGGTGATGTCACTGATCTCGCCTGTCGTGAGAGCGCGGGGAGGGTTGTAACCGTCGAACGCGATCGCTGACGGGCCGACGATGGGCCAGCCGCCTTCGGCTTCGCTCAGGGTCCCGTTCTGGGGATCCCAGCTGCGGGGTGTGGACGCCTTGCGGCCTGCGTGGGCGAGCTGCACCCCGATTTTCGCGCCCTGCGTGTGGACGAAGTCGACGATCGGGCGGAAGGCGTCACGTTGCTCGTCGTTCCAGATTCCCAGGTCGTAGGGCGAGATCCGCCCTTCTGGCACGACAGCGGTCGCCTCGGTGATGATCGCCCCGGCGCCACCGCGCGCGAACGAGCCGAGGTGGACCAGGTGCCAGGGAGTCGGGACGCCGTCACGCTTGTCGACGGAGTACTGGCAGAGGGCCGGAACCCAGAGCCGGTTGCGGAACTCGGTCGAGCGCAGGGTGATGGGGGAGAAGAGTGTCGAGGTCACGAGCGTGCGTACCGTCTTCCTGATCGTGGCGTGAGGTGAAGTCAGGAAAGACAACGTCGGGGCGCGAGGATCATTCCGGCGCGAGCCCGACGAGGAACGACCGAAGCGCGTCAGGTGTCGTGAAGATGTGGCCGGTGATCCCGAGTGCTTCGGCGGCCTCCACGTTGATCTGTTTGTTGTCGATGAACACCATTTCGGCCGGGCTGATACCGAGGGCGTCGAGAACGTGCTGGTAGATCGACGCGTTCGGTTTGAGGTCGTGCAGCTCGGCGCTGACGAAGACAGCATCGAAGAGGCTGCCGACGGGGGAGAAACGCAGAGGTGCGCCGTAGTCGAAGCCGGCGTTCGAGAGAACAGCGAGCGGTGTGCCACCGTCGCGGAGTTCGCCGATGATGTCGAGGGTGCCGGGCTCGGGAGTGAGCCAGGCCGGGAAATCGATCGCCCAGAGCTGGTGGATGCGAGTGAGCGACCAATCGGCGCCGGTGTCTCTGGCGATCGCGTTCCAGTACGCGACGACGCTGAGGTCTCCCGAATCGAGCGCGTCGCGGTGCCGCTCGTAGCTTTCGTGGAAGGCCTCCGGATCCGTACCGGCCAGGTCGACGAGAGCGTGTCGCGCCGCTGGGTCGGGCGCTCGGCTGATCACCTCGCCGTAGTCGAAGACGACAGTTCTTCCGGGGAGCGTAATGGCCATGCCGTAACGCTACCGGCGGACGCGCGCTCGCCTGGCCCGCCTAGTCTGAGGGCCATGACCGACTACACGCCGTGGACCCCGTCCGATGCTGCCAGGTGGATCGACGTACCCGAGGAGGACGACGATAAATACAGCCGGGGTGTCCTGGGGGTCGTGACGGGATCGGATCAGTATCCGGGAGCAGCGGTCCTCGGCGTCGAGGCCGCGTTGCACACGGGGCTGGGTATGCTCCGCTACCTCGGCCCGGACAGGGCCGCGTCGTTCGTTCTGCAGCGCCGCCCGGAGTCGGTGACGAGCCCCGGTCGGGTGCAGGCGTGGCTCCTCGGATCCGGAATCGATCCGTCCACCCTCGACACCGCGACCAGCGATCGGTTCGCCCAGGCGGCGGCCTCGGGTGTTCCGCTGGTGCTCGACGCGGGCGCGCTTTCGCTGCGCAGCGAGACCGCGGCGCCTGTCGTGGTCACGCCGCATTTCCGTGAGCTCGCGAGGGCGACCGGTCGCGAGGTCGCCGAGATCGCTGCTGACCCGGCCGGTGCCGCCGCATCCGTCGCTCAGGAGTGGGGCGTGACCGTGCTGTTGAAGGGGCACAGCACGTACGTCGCTTCACCCGGAGGCCTGAGGCTCGTGGCGTCGAGCGCACCGTCCTGGCTGGCGACGGCGGGGGCGGGTGACGCTCTGGGCGGGATCCTGGGTGCCCTGGTTGCGACTCACGCCGATGAGATCGCGAGCGATGAGGATGCGCTGGCCCGCCTCGCGGCGACGGCCAGCGTCGTTCACGGCCTGGCTGCGTCTCGCGCCAGCGGAGGCGGCCCGATCACGGTGCTTTCGCTCATCGACGCGGTACCTCGGACGATCGCGGAGCTTGTCGTGTCGCGCTAGGACCGCCCCGCAGACGTTGCGCCACGCCCGCCGCGACCGCTGTGGCGGCGATCGTGACGACTGCGCCGAGCACGATCGCGGCGTCTTCACCGGCTCGGAGGACGTGCTCCTGCAGGCCGAGCGTCGCCGCAGCGATGGGGACTCCGAGCTGCCCTGCCGAGACCAGACCGAGGGTCCAGGGCAGGCCGACTGGCCGCGACGCGAGGTGGGCGATCAGCGCCGCGACGCCCAGAGCCACACCGACAACGATCATGCCGGGGTGGGTGCCGAGTCCGCTGAGGTCGAGCGAGGCGCCGAGCCAGACGAAGAAGAGCGGGCCGAAGAAGCCCTCGGTGATCCCGAACAGCTGCCGCGCGAGTCTCCTGGGTTCGCCGATCGCACCGACCACGAGACCGAGGGCAAAGCCGGCGAGCATGACCGAGACGTGGCTGAATTCGGCGAGAGCGGCCAGGCCGAAGAGCAGCAGCAGGTTGGTGCGGAGTTCCAGGGCGAACTGTCGTTTCTCGGAGAAGTGATGCAGTCGCCGCCGGATCCCACTCCGATCCGCCGCACGGAGCACGAAGTAGAGCACTACCCCGAGCACGGCGATGGCGGCCGCGCCGAGGGCGGCGGGCACCACTTCTGCCGGATCAACGACCAGGGGCAGAGCGATGATACAGACCGTGTCGGCGATGGCGACCTGAACAGTGAGTTGGGCGACGGAGGACTTGGCACCTGTTCCCCACGACCCGACGATCGGCAGGATCAGCGCGGCAGACGACGAGGCGATGAGCACCGTGTAGAGCGCGGCGTGACCCGTTCCCGCGAGAGTGGCCAGCAGTGTTCCCAGGATCGCGGCAGCGACCCCGACGAGCCCGGCGCCGGCGAGGCCGCGCACGAGGAGCGGTCGGACCGAGACATCGCGCACGGGCACGTGAGAGCCGGCGACGAACATGGTCAGGCCGAAGCCGATTGCGGCGAGCAGTGAGAACGTCGTGTCGTGGGCGTTGACGAGCGCGAAACCGGAGTGCCCGATGAGGAGCCCTCCTGCCAGTTCGCCGATCACGACCGGGACCCGCCACGCGGCCTTGGCGGCCAGCAGCGGACCGAGGAGGCCGACGAGTACGACCAGAGCGAGCACGGTGAACGTCACAGCGTCGGCCCGGTTCGGTCGCGTCGGGGTGACTCGGGGCTCGTCGTCACGGTTCTCCCGGAAGGTTGTGCTGCGCCCAGTACCCTGGGCAGCATGTCCGGAACGAGCCTACCGACCAGAACTCCCGTGGCCGTCGGCGACGCGGCGGTCTCCACGAGGCCGATCTGGCGGGCACCGGCGGTGCTCTGGGGTGCGTTCCTGCTCGTCCACGTCATCCTGTCCATCGTGGTGCTGACGGGGCCGCACACGCCGCTCAACGACGTGTCGACCGTCTACCGGAACTGGATCCTCGAAGGGACGCAGGGCTTCGGCTGGGTCGGCATCGACGAGACCTGGGTCTACCCGACGGTTGCTCTCGTGCCCATGCTGCTCGCGGCCGTGTTCGGGTTCGCCTGGTACTCCTACACCTGGCTGCTCCTCGTCCTGCTCCTCAATGCCGCGGCCTTCGCTGTGCTGACCCGGGGCGGCACAAGGCGGCGGCCGGTCGGCTGGTGGTGGCTCGGCTTCCTGATGTTGCTCGGGCCGATCTCGGTCGGGCGCATCGACACGATCACAGTCCCGCTCGCTCTCGTTGCCCTGCTCGTCGTCGCGTCGCGCCCGGTTCTCGCCGGCGCACTGCTGACCTTGGCCACGTGGATCAAGGTCTGGCCGGCCGCGCTGATCCTGGCCGTGCTGATTGCGACGCGCCGCAGGATCCTTGTGCTCGCCTCCGTCGTGGCCACGAGCGTGGTCGTCGTCCTGGTCGCGTGGCTCTTCGGCGGCTCTCTCGCCGTGGTCTTCGGTTTTGTGGGTCAGCAGACGGGGCGAGGGCTTCAGATTGAGGCGCCCGTCTCGATGTTCTGGATCTGGCAGGAGGTCTTCCGGGTGCCGGGCGTCACAACGTCGTTCGATTCCGTTCTGCTCACGTATCAGGTCGCCGGCCCGGGTACCGCCGCGGCTTCGGCGTGGATGACGCCGATCATGGGGCTCGTGATGGCCGG
>JAODMX010000369.1 GCA_025464735.1 Frondihabitans sp.
ACTCTTCAACTGGGCGCCACTGGAGACCACGCACCAGTTCGTCGGGCTCAAGAACTACGAGACGATGCTCGGCGATCCGCTGTTCTGGAAAGCCGTGCGGAACACCTTCACGATCTTCCTGGCGTCCACGATCCCCGGCATCGCGATCAGCATGCTGCTCGCGGTCGTGCTCAGCAATCGCAGCTTGCGCGCCAAGAACTTCTGGCGGATGGTGTTGCTCGTCCCGAACGTGACACCGGTCGTGACGGTGACGCTGGTGTTCGGATCGATCTTCGGCCAGCAGTACGGTCCGATCGCGAGCGTGTTGCAGTTCTTGCACGTGCCGTCCGTGAACTGGGCTGGCAGTGCGGTGGCGGCGCAGTTCGTCATCGCGATCATGATCATCTGGCGCTGGAGCGGATACAACGCGCTCATCTATCTGGCGGCGATTCAGGCGGTACCCGACTCCCTCTACGAGTCGTCCGAGTTGGACGGGGCGGGGCGCTGGCGGACGTTCGTGAGCGTCACGCTGCCGATGATCCGACCGACAATCCTCTTCAGTGTCGTCACATCGACCATCGGCGGCCTTCAGATCTTCACGGAGCCCCTGCTGTTCACGACCCCGCAAGGCGGAGCGAACAACCAGGCCCTGACCATGACGCTGCTCGTGTACGGGCAGGCGTTCAATTCCTTCAAATTCGGATACGCGTCGGCGATCGCGGTGGCGCTGCTTGTCGTCGTGTTGGTGCTGGCCGCGGTGAACTTCGCGGTGACCCGCCTCATCAGGAGCGCATGATGACCACAGCAAAAATCCCCGAACGCCGCCGGACCGTCTCGCGGTCGGCACAGCGCGCCGACCGAAAAGCCAAGGATCTCAGCCGCCGGAAGCCGAGCTCGCTCGGTCGCGGCCGGAGCCCCAGGCCCCGTGTCTCGCCCGTCACCTACGCGGTACTAGCAGTCGCGGCACTCCTGGCGGTGGCCCCGCTCTACTGGATGTTCGTCGTCGGGTCGAACACGAGTGCGGCGATCTCGTCCTCGCCTCCGGTCCTCTTCCCCGGCGGAAACTTCGTCTCCAACATCATCAAGGTGGAGGGAGACGTGCCGTTTGTCCGCTCGCTACTGAACAGTGCCATCGTGGCGTTGTCCGTCGCCGTCCTGCAGATCTTCTTCTGCAGCTTGGCCGGCTTCGCGTTCGCCAAACTGCGCTTTCGAGGGCGGAACGGGCTCTTCGTGTTCATCATCGCCACCATGGCGATCCCGAGCCAGCTCGGCCTCGTGCCCCTCTACCTGATCATGTCCGACATTGGCTGGATCGATACACTCCAAGCGCTCATCGCGCCCGGTGCGGTGACCGCGTTCGGGGTCTTCTGGATGCGGCAGGTGATCGTCGGCAGCATGCCCGACGAACTGATCGAAGCAGCACGGATCGACGGCTGCTCCACCTTCCGCACCTTCCGGTCGGTCGTCTTTCCGACGATTCGTGGCGCGGCGGCCGTGTTCGGCCTCTTCGCCGCTATGAGCGCCTGGAACGACTTCCTTTGGCCGCTCGTCGAACTCAGCACGCCATCCAACTTCACCGTTCAGGTGGCAATTCAGCAGCTGCGCACGAATTACCAGTCCATCGACTACTCGACGACCCTCGCGGCATCCTTCCTCGCGACGCTTCCCCTGCTCGTTCTCTTCGCCGTCGCCGGGAAGCAGCTCGTCGCGGGAATCATGGAAGGGGCCGTCAAGGGCTGACTCGGGAGCGTCGGCGAGGCGCTGCAGGAGGGTCGTCGCGGATTCGATTCCGCGGGGGCCACCGAGGCGTGCGCCGCGGCTCTGGTATTCGCCGGAGCCGGATCTCGCGGGCGACGCTGACGGTGGTCTCGGCGAGATCGGCGTATCGGCTGTCGAATTCGGACGGCCTCGGTCGGCCCTCTCGGAACGATCGCGTCGCTCGCGCTGATAGACAATGAGTTGGCGACTCCCGGCACCGAAGCGAGCGTCGTCTGGGGCGAACACCCGCGCTCCGGGACCGCACCCGGTACCGCGCGAACATGACCTTGTGACAAGGAGCAGAACCATGGCATCTTCTGACCGCACGGTTTCGCGTGAACTGGCCCAACGGATCCTCAGTGACTTCTCGCTCGAGATGACGGGGAAGGACCTCCACCAGCTCGCCGCGGCTCGAGAGAGTATCCCCGCAGGCACTCGCATCAACATCACGTTCCTCGGCAACGAAGACCTCTCGCTGCGGGTGACCGCGGCGATCGCGATCAAGGACGCCGGGTTCGTTCCCGTCCCGCACATCGCGGCACGGCGACTGCCGTCGGCCGAGATGCTCGAGGAGTTCCTGACGGCGCTGGAGGAGAACGGCGTCAGCAGAAGTGTCTTCGTCGTGGGTGGGGACCCTGCGAGCCCGGAGGGACCCTATTCCGACTCGCTCGACGTGCTGAAAACCGGGCTCCTGGGAGCGCACGGGGTCAGCGAGGTTGGGATCAGTGGATATCCCGAAGGTCACCCCTACATCGACGACGGCACGCTGTGGTCGGCTCTCGAGAGGAAGAGGGATCTGCTCGACGAGCAGGGCATCCCGGGCGTGATCGTGACCCAGTTCGGCTTCGACGTCGACAGGATCGCTTCGTGGGTTGAAGAGGTCCGCGGCCGGGGAATCGATCTTCCTCTCCGCATCGGCGTTCCGGGGCCTGCCGGCGTTCGACGGCTTCTGAGCTACGCATCACGATTCGGGGTGGGCACGAGTGCTGGAATCGCGAAGAAGTACGGTTTCTCGATCACGAACCTGCTGGGAACAGCGGGCCCCGGCACGTTCATCAACTCCCTCGCCGAGCGCCACGACCGCGAACGGTACGGCGACCTGAAACTCCACTTCTACACATTCGGTGGTCTGAAAGCGACCTCCGAGTGGGCCGAGGGCTTCCGCGGGGAGGCATGACGTCGTTCGCGTGACCCATGCTCACACGGCAGCGGACCTGCAGCGGAGCCTCGGCTCGCTCCCGGTCGGCTTCTGCACAGCCCTGAGGCCCAGCTGCCTCTCACCGATGCTCACGTAGCCCAGGGTCCCGATGACGGCGGTCACGAGGAGGCCCCGTGAATCCAACCTCAGAAATGTCGATTCATCGCACCCTTGTATCGGTACATATTTATCTGTATCGTTACACACGCCTCGGGGTGAGGCGTCAATGTCGACGAAAGATCACTCATGCGCCTCTCTGCTCGTTTACTAGCCATGGTCGCGGTGGCCGCTCTCGCACTCGTGGGAGTCCCACTGGTGTCGGCCAGCAGCGCTTCCGCTTCGTGTACGACCTACTATGTGTCTTCCTCATCCGGAAGCGACTCCAACAGTGGCTGCAGCACGGCATCGCCGTGGCTCACTCTTGCGAACGTCAACTCGACCACGTTCACCGCCGGCAATCAGATTCTCTTTCAAGCGGGCGGCTCCTGGACTGGAGAGCTGCAGCCGCAAGGGTCGGGCGCGAGCGGCAGCCCGATCATCATCTCCAGCTACGGTACGGGCGCGGCTCCCATCATCGCCGGCGGGGGAGCAGCGGCTGCCGTCTATCTCCACGACCAGCAGTATTGGACGGTAGAGAACCTCGAGATCACGAACGTCAGTTCGACCCAGGGATCGCGAGCCGGCTTCCTCGCGTACAACGACGGGACGGGCATCCTCAACAGCATCCATCTCGTGAACAACACCATCGACAATGTCGACGGCTACTGGGGGAGTAGCGACCCGCAGCCGGTTGCGACCTCTGCCATCGGGTTCGAGACCACCGACAGCAACGCGACCGCGAACTGGAACGACGTTCTCATCCAGGGAAATACTCTGACGCATGACGACGCGGGTGGGATCTACATCGGTTCGCCGGTCGGTTTGAACCGGAACATCACGAGCACGAACGTCGTTATCCAGAACAACACGATCACCGACGCGGGCGGTAACTCCATCGTCTGTGTGTTCTGCTCGGCGCCACTCATCCAATACAACGTGGACACCGACAGCGGCTACCGGTTTTCTGGCGCGGCCCTGTGGGAAGGGTGGTCGAATAACGCGGTCTGGCAATACAACGAGGTTGCCAGAAACTGGCGTGCGCTCTTCGACGGTGAAGCTTTCGACATCGACAACAACAACACCAACACGACCATTCAGTACAACTACACCCACGACAACCCGTGGGGCTTCATGGAATTCTGCTGCAGCTCCACGTTCGGAGCCCTCGGGACGTCGATCGTCCGCGACAACATCAGCCAGAACGATGGCGCGTCCAACGCCGTCTTCTCCACACTCGGAGGACTCGAGACCGGCGCAACGGCACAGATCTACAACAACACGGTCTACATGGCTCCGGGGGACAACGGATCCGTGACCAACGGCGCCCCGCCCACCGGCTCGTCCATCTCGTTCACGAACAACCTCATCTACAAGCTCGGAACGGGGGGCTACTCCAGCGGCAACATGACCTGGTCGCACAACCTGATGTACGGGAACCACCCGACGTCGGAGCCGACGGACGCTGCGAAGATCACTGCGGACCCGCTCCTCGTCAATCCGGGGCGCGCGGGTAGTGGCCTCGCCACCGCCTCCGTGTACAAGCTCCGCTCCGGATCGCCTGCCCTCGGTGCTGGAGCTGTGGTCTCCGGCAACGGTGGCCTGGACTACTTCGGAAATGCCGTCTCGTCGACCGCCGCTCCCAACATCGGCGCCTACAACGGTGCCGCTGTGGCGGCGGCAACCCCGACGGTCGGTGCCTACTGGCGCTTCGACGAAGGAAGCGGCACGGCCGCCTACGACTCCTCCGGCGGCGCCAACACGGGCACCCTGCAGGCCGGCGCCAGCTGGACCACCGGCGAAATGGGGACGTCCGCGGTCGCACTGACCGGGGCAAGTAACAGTTACGTCGACGTTCCGAGCACCGCGATCGATACCAGTGGGAGCTACAGCGTCTCGGCCTGGGTCAAGCCCAACTCGCTCACCGGTAACCAGACCTACGCCAGTATCGACGGCACCACCATCAGCCCCTTCTACCTGCAGCTCACGGGCGGACAATTCGCCTTCACCGTCCGCAGTGCCGACTCCACCAGCTCCACCGCCACCCAGGCTCTCGGCCTCACGCCGACCACGGGTACGTGGTACGAACTGACGGGTGTCTACGACAACGTCGCCCATACGATCACTCTGTATGTCAATGGAGTCAAGCAGGCGACGACCGCGTTCAGCTCGCCCTGGAAGGCGACCGGCGACACGGAGATCGGACGGGCGAAGTGGAACGGCAGCTCGGTCGACTTCGCGAACGCGACGATCGATGAGGTCCGGATGCAGCCCAAGGCCATCAACACGCAGGAGGCCTTCGCCCTCGGAACGGGCGCCACGGCCTACTACGAACTCGACGAAGGAAGCGGGTCAACGTTCAGCGACGCCACCGGCAGCACGCCGGCCGGACATCTCGAGAGCCAAACCGGCTGGACGGGAAGCGGGGAGATCGGATCCAATTCGCTCAGTTTCACTGGAACGACGGGCACCTTTGCCGAAATCCCGGTCTCGGCCGTCAACACCAGCCAGAGCTACACGGTCGCGGCGTGGGTGAAACTGAACTCCGTCGCAGGCACGCAGACCTTCGCCGCCATGTCGGGGTCCGATATCAGCCCCTTCTATCTCCAGATCGCTGGCGGAAAGCTCACCTTCACCGTCCGCAGCGCCGATTCGACGAGCTCCACGGCGACGTCGGTCAGCGCCACGGCATCGGCGTCGACCGGCACCTGGTATCACGTTCTGGGAATGTACAACCTAGCGGCTGGGACCATCTCCCTCTACGTCAACGGAACCCTCCAGGGGACGGCTTCGTACACGACACCCTGGCAATCCGTCGGCGCCACGACGATCGGAGCGGCCGAATTCGGGCTGTCGCCGGTCGACCTGACCAACGGTCTGATCGATGACGTGCATTTCTGCAACAGGACTCTCACGGCAGCTCAGATCACCACGCTCGCCACCTCCTGATGCCCGACTCGATGCCCGTGGAGCTCTCCTTGGCTCCGCGGGCATCGTTCCACTGACAGGACGCCCCCATGCCTCCATCCGCGCCTCGCGTTTCCACCGCCAGGACTGCCCAAGCGACGGAGCTGCCCCGACGCCGTCGAATCAGCAGGAAGCGGCTCGTCGTTCTGGTGTCTGGCGTGCTGGGCTGCGCGGTCATCGCGGCAGCGGGGCTCGGTGTCGCCGCTGCGATCCGTCCCGCAGCGTCCGTCCCGACCGCCGACGAGACGGTCTTCGTCGTCAATAAGGTCGCCGTGCCCTTCGCCGAGTTCGAGATCTTCCTCCAGCAGGACCGGTCGGAAACGGTCGATGCATACGGCCCTCGCGTCGGTTCCACGAGTGGCGCGACCTTCTGGAGCACGAGTGTGGCCGGAACGACCCCGACCGCAGATCTCCTCAAGCGGGCTCGGCAGGATGCCATCACAGAATCCATCCAATTTCAGCTCGCCAGCAAGTACAAGCTCGTCGCTTCGCCTTCCTTCGACGCGTTCCATCAGACGTGGCTTGCGGAGAACGAACGGCGGCGAGAGGCCCTGGCCGCAGGCAAACCCATCTACGGTCCGCAGCAATACACGGAGCCGAACTATCTCACCTACGTGACGGGCGATCTCGCCGCCGAGCTGCAGCAGTCACTCGTCAAGGACGGGACAATCACCGTCACGACGCCGATCCTCCGCGCGTACTACGAATCTCACCTCGGCGACTTCACCAACTCGAGCCAGGAGGGGCCCGTGACTGACAACTTTGCGGCCCTGCGGAAGCCGATTCAGGCGCGGTACGTGGACTCCGCCTACACGAAACTCATCTCGCAGCTCAGCGGCGCCGCCGAAGTCCGGACGCTGGGCGCCATCAAGAGAATCACAGAGTCAGGGTGTCTTGCCGCCGGCAAATGCTGAAAGTGCTGGATCGTTCGGCGCAAGACGTCCGCTCAATGCGGTGTCTTGCGCCGAACGTGGTGTGGGGCAGGTCAGGCGAACGACGGCTCGCGGTTCGCGGCCGTGTAACGGTTCGTCGGCACCGGCAGGCCGAGGTTGCCGCGGAGCGTCGTGGACTCGTACTCGGTGCGGAAGACACCGCGCTCCTGCAGCAGCGGCACGACCTCGGCGAGGAAGCGGCGGAACTGCTCGGGGTGGTCGATGTGCAGGTTGTAGCCGTCGACCCCGCCGCCCTCGAACCACTCGGTGAGCAGGTTGGCGACGGTTTCGGCCGAGCCGACGAAGACTCCGCGCTTCGGCGCCGACGCCTGCTCGACGACCTGGCGAAGCGTGAGTCCGTTCTTCAGAGCGTTGTCCGTGATCTTGTCCGCATTCGTCTTGAAGCTGAGCGCAGCGACGTCGCGGACGTCCGGGAACGGCGCGTCGGGGTCGTACTGGCTGAAGTCGTGCCAGCCGAAGGGACGACCGAGCTCGGCCCGGGCGCGCTCGAACGAGTAGTTCGAGGCCTGGGTCTCGCGCTCGATGCGACGGGCGTCCTCGTCGGTGTCGCCGATGAAGACCTGGATCCCTGGAAGGATCTTGAGTTCGTCCGCATCGCGCCCCAGCGCGGTGGCCCGGGAGCGCAGGTCGTCGCGGAAGGCCTTCGCCTGCTCGAGTGACACAGCGTGCGTGAAGATGCCTTCGCCGATCGCTGCACCGAGGTCGCGGCCCTGGTCGGAGTCGCCGGCCTGGAAGATGACCGGCTGGCCCTGGACCGAGCGCTCGATGTTGAGTGGCCCGACGACCCGGGGGAAGTAGGTGCCCTGGTGGTTGAGCTGGTGCTGCTTGGAGCGGTCGAGGAAGACGCCGGTCTCACGGTTGCGGGGGAACGCGTCGTCTTCGTAGGAGTCCCAGAGGCCGCGGATGACCTCGAGTGCTTCGTGGGCGCGACCGTAGCGGGTGTCGTAGTCGTAGTGCTCGTCGCGGCCGTAGTTGCCTGAGGTACCGGCGTCGCCTGAGGTGACCACGTTCCACCCGGCGCGACCCCGGCTGATCAGGTCGAGCGACGCGAAGCGGCGGGCGAGGTTGAACGGGTCGTTGTACGACGTCGTCGCGGTCCCGACCAGGCCGATGTTCTTGGTCGTCACGGCCAACGCGGAGAGCAGCGTCAGCGGTTCGAGGCGGTTGAGGTAGTGGGGCGGCGAGTCGGCCGTGATGAACTGGCTGTCCACGATGAAGACCAGGTCGAACTTCGCCCCCTCGGCCAGCCGGGCGTACTCGATGTACCAGTCGACGTTCACACTCGCGTCGGCGGGGAGCTCCGGATCGAGCCAGGTGTTGGGGTGACCGGGGCCGCCCGCTCCGGTCAGGACCGCGCCGAGATGCAGCTGTCGTTTCGTCATGTCGTCCTCCAGTGGGGCTTTGTGGTTCGGGGTCAGGCGTCGTCGGTTGACGCGCCCACGAGTTCCGTCTCAGCGGCTTCGGATCCTGCTGGCCCACGCCCCGTCGGCCGACCGTAAGTCCGGTCGAGGACGGCACCGGCGTCGACGAGCTCGCCGGCCCGGGCCCGCCAGGCCACGTGGTGATCGGGGCGAACGAGCGCATAGTCGGCCCCGTAGGACTCACGCGCGTCGCTCTCGTCGAGGTGGACGATGTCGAGCAGGATCCCGCGGGCACGCGCTGCTTCGGCAAACTCAGCGACCAGGCCGTCCTGGCTCCCGAGAACCAGCAGCGCGGTCTCTCCGCCGATGCGGTTGTACAGGGTGTCGCCGTACGGGTCGACGTTGCCGTTCGGGGCCCTGTGACCGGGCCGTCCGACGGGCACGTAGCGGCGCGGGTGCCATTCCTCGTCGGTGTCGAGCTGACCGTCCTCGTACCAGACCACGGGCGAACGGTCATAGCGCTCATCGAAGATCACGCCAGGGGCCGGGCCGTCGTCGCCCTCGCCGGTGTCGAGGATGGAGCCGATGGCCTGCCGTGCGCTCTGCGCGTCCTCGCTGAGGTCGTCGTCGTCGGGAACTCCGATGGCACGGATCTGCTGCCATTTCTCGGCCGAGTTGACGCTCGCGGCCAGGGCGGTGGCGGACACACGGCCGTTGTGACGGTGCCGCTCGTCGTGGTACGAACGCAGCAGGTCGTCCCCGCCCGTTCCCCGGAGGACCGCCGCAAGCTTCCAGCCCAGATTGAAGACGTCGCCGAATCCCTCGCCGAGGTTGCCACCGGGCGCCCGGACGTGTGCGGCATCGCCGACCAGCACGACTCGACCGCGGACGAACTCGTCCGCGATCCTCGTGCTCTTGAAGAAGGGTGTCGCCGACACGACCTCGAGGTCGACGTCGAAGCCGAAGGCGGAGCGGCCGACCGCGAGGAACTCCTCATCGGTCGGGCGATGGTCGAGGGCGAACGGGCCGACATGGATCCGCCAGTCCGTCGCGTTGAGAGCCGCCAGGAAGCCGTTGTACTCGTTGTTGAAGATGATGTTGGTAGCGCTCGGATACGGCCGGAGTGTCTCCGGGATCCCGCCCGTGGTACGGACAACAACTCGGAAGTTGCGCTGAGTGGCGTACTCGCCCGAACGCGAGATGCCGGCGAGGGTTCGGACGGTGCTGCGGGAGCCGTCGGCAGCTACAACGTAGCGGGAGCGGATCGTGCGCTGTTCACCCGTCGCCGCGTTCTCGATCGTGGTGGTCGCCCCGTCGTCGTCCTGCACGAGGCCGATGACGCGCCAACCGCCCGTCACGGGGACGTCGTGGGACGCGAGCTTCTCGAGGAAGACTTTCTGCAGGACCGTCTGCGGGCGGCGGATGCCGTCCTCGAACGAGTAGCGACCGCCGACACCCTTGGCGAAGCTGCGCGTCGTCGTGCCCTTCAGGCGGTGGCCGACAAGCGACGTCAGGAAGAGGGTGCCCTTGTTCCACTCGGGTGGGAAGGTCCACTCCTCTTTGATGCGGTCGATGAGGCCCCAGCGGCGGAAGATCTCGACCGTGCGGGCGCTGTGGCCGAATGCGCCGGCCCGGATGAGGTGCGCCTCGGTCGCGGCGTCGACGACGGCGACCTGCACCCCGTGGCGGTTCAGCTCGATGGCGGTGCCGAGACCGGACGGACCTGCTCCGACGATGAGGACGTCGACGTCGAGCGGCGGCTCGCCGGTGGGAATCGTGACGACGTCGACGTTCCGGTCGCGGACGGCTGTGGCTTCGGTCATGAGGAGGCTCCCGTCGACGATGCGTCGTGGTCTTCATCGATCCGGGCGCGCACGTCGTCGCGCCAGGCGCGGCCGGACGAACCTCCGCTGAGGGTCGGCGCGGAACCGACGAGCAACTGCGTGTAGGCGTGCTGCGGGGAGTTGATGATCGAGTCGGTGTCGGCGACCTCGACGATCCGGCCCCGGTAGAGGACCACGACGCGGTCCGTGATCCCGGCGACCGATCCGAGGTCATGGGAGATGAAGAGCAGAGACACCTCGGGCCCGGCGAGGCTCTGCAGCAGCTCGAGGATCTGCACCCGGTTGGCGGAGTCGAGGGCGCTCACGGGTTCGTCGAGGATGAGGAGGCGCGGCTCCGAGATCAATGCTCGGGCGATGGCGGCGCGCTGCCGCTGGCCGCCCGAGACCTGGGCCGGCAGCCGGGGGAGCAGACTCTCGTCGAGGTGTACGCGGGCCAGGTAGTCGCGTACGCGGGTCGCGATCTCGGCGCGCGAGAAGCGACCGCCGGAGACCAGGGGCTCGGCGATGGATTCCTCGATCGTGAAGTCGGGGTCGAGGCTGCGCATCGGATCCTGGAACACGTATTGCACGCTGCCCGCGCGGCGGAATTGCTGCCGCTGCGTGTTCGACAGGGTCGTCAGGTCGGTGCCTTCGAAGACGACCCGACCGGAGGTCGGCTTGACGAGGCCGAGGATCGTGCGGGCCAGAGTCGACTTGCCGGATCCGGTCTCGCCGATCAGGCCGACGACCTCGCCCGTCGAGATGGACAGGTTGATATCGAAGAGAACTCGCTTCTCGCGCGAGCCGCGTCCGTACGACACCTCGAGGCCCTGGACGGCGAGGACGTCGTCGGTCGTGACGGGGGTTTTCGCTGTGACGGTCGTCGAACTCATGCGGTGGCCTCCGGGCGACGCAGGAACCGTTCGAGTCCGAAGCGGTGGTGCTCATCGAGGAGCAGTTGCGTGTATTCGGCCTGAGGGTTGTAGAGGATTCGCGCTGTCGGGCCCTGCTCGACGATCTCGCCGGACTTCATGACGAGCACCTCCTCGCAGAGCTGCGCGACCACGGCGAGGTCGTGCGACACCACGATCAGGGCGAGGCCGAGGCGGTCCTTGAGGTCGGTCAGCAGGTCGAGGATCTCGGCCTGGACCGTCACATCGAGCGCGGTGGTCGCCTCGTCGGCGATGAGGATGGCGGGCTCGCAAGCGACCGCCGCGGCGATCAGGACGCGCTGAAGCATGCCGCCGGACAGTTCGAACGGGTACTGGAAGAAGACGTACTCGGGCTCTCGGATCCTGACGAGCTCCAGAAGGTTCAGCGCCTCCTGCTTGGCGGCGCGGCGCGGCACACCCTTCTTGACGCGCAGGATCTCCTCGAGCTGCTTCCCGACCGGGATGGAGGGGTTGAGATAGGTGGCCGGGTCTTGGAACACGGCCGAGATGCTTGTGCCGCGGAGGGCCGTCCACTCTCGGCGGCGCAGGGTCGCGGTGTCGCGACCGAGGATGGTGATCGTCCCCTCGGTGATCTCGAACAGCTCGGGCAGGACCCCCAGCAGCGCCCGGCAGGTGATCGTCTTGCCGCTGCCGGATTCGCCGACGATTCCGAGAGCCTGGCCGGGGCGAAGCGAGAACGTCACGTTCTCGACCGTGACGTCGTCCTGCAGGTGGTTGTAGATGCGCAAGCCGTCGACCGAGATGACGGGCTCGGGAAGGGGCCCCGCGTCGACGGGGGAAACAGGCGCCTGGAAGCTCATCGGGCGTCCGCCCTTCTGACGATGTTCGGTGCGAGCCTGCGGGCGCGGCGCTTCTTACGGAGCAGGGCGCGCTTCTTGAGCAGGATCCGGCCCGACTCGCCCGACGCGTCGCGGAGGACGTCGGCGAGCAGGTTGAGTGCCCACACCGTCAGCATGATGAGCACGATCGG
>JAODMX010000063.1 GCA_025464735.1 Frondihabitans sp.
TCAGGCCGTAAGAGAGGAGCGCGTTCGGTATGACCTGAGCGAGCGATGCGGACGAACCGTCGTTGCCCGCCACCTTGGAGGTCACGCGCGCCAGCATCTCGGCGAGAGTGTTGTCGGATACCGGGAGCATCTGGGCGATGAGCGTTCTCACGGGCTGCGACTTGACTTCGCCGAGGGGAGTGGAGCCGTGGGTTGCGGCATCGGTCGAAACGGTCAGACCGCTGATGCCAAGCGCCGAGGCGAAGGCCTTGCCGGCGTCGCCGATGGGATCGTTGCTGCGCGGGCTGTCCTGGGCGCTCGGGTTCGCCCGGCTGCCGTCCACCATCAGGGCGGTGATCTCCGGCTGGTAACCCTGTGTCTGCTCGCTGCGTTCCCAGGTGGGATCCCAGTTGTCCGCGGGGTTCCACAGCGTCGAATCGAGCTTCAGGTGCGCAATCGCCACACCGTCGGAGGCGTGAACCGTTGCCCACGCGGCCTTGACCCTGCTCGCAAGGTCGGAGAGGGTCGGAGCGCCCCTGTAGACGCTTCCGTTTCCCGCGCTCAGGGTCGGATCGCCGCCGCCCACGAGCACGATCGTTCCCGGCAGGGCACCAGGGGACGTGTCCTCGTAGACCCGTGTCGAGAGCTGATAGTCGGGGCCGAGTACCGCGAGTGTGGCCGCCGAGGTGAGCGTCTTGAGGACGCTCGCCGTGCGCGACGGCGTCGCGCCGTTGCGGTCGAAGAGAACCTCGCCTGTCGTCGCGTTGATCACGCTGCCCTCGAAGGTGAGGAGATTGGGATCGGCCGCCTTGGTGGCGATGGAACAGGTGCGCAGGTGCGTCGGGTCAGCCACGGCGGCGGGAACCGGACGCGGCGGCGGCGTGGTCGGTGTCGGGCTCGACGACGGCACGAGAACTGAAGTGGCCGAAGCGGATGACCCGGCCGCGACCCCGGCGAAGACCGAGCCGGTGCCCAGCAGCACGAATGCCACGGCAAGCGCTGAAATAAGCCAGGCCTTCGGATGCTGCGAGATGACCGAGGAAAGACGCCTTGGGGCACCGGGCTTGGCCGCATCCGCGGAGGGCGCCTCAGCCCGCGGAATGAGTTCTGTTGGCTGAGCCGCGGGAACGGCTCCGGGCAGAATTCGGGTGCGCCCGGCATCCGACGCACCGTCCGCCTCCCGAGCTTCACGACGGCTCAGCGGCTGGCCCGGCTGCGGTGCGGGGCTCGAACTCTGCGGCTCGTGGGCGTGTGGATCTCGCGGGTCACTCACTCCCCAATAATAACGGGCGGTGCCTGAGGGCCAACCATGTCTACTCTCCGGGGTAGCTCAGTCCGATCTGGCGCCGGATCTCGTCCAAAGTTTCCATGATCTGCAGCGATTCGGATGGCGGCAGGATGGCGCCCTCCGTGAGGCCGCCCGCGATGAGGCGCTCGACCTCCCAAGCCTGGAACTGCATCCCACGAGTACGCACGGGCTGCTCGAATCGCTCGATGATCCCGCCGTCGCTGTCGAATACCGTGAACGTGGCCGGCAGGTACCAGACAGAATCGATCTCGATTCGACCTCCGGTGCCGAGCACGACGGCGGTGTTGGGGCCGAGCGTGTCGAGCGCGCAGTGCAGCACCGCCTGCTGGCCGTCGCCATAACCGAAGATGATCGCGGTCTGCCGATCGACTCCCGTCGCGGTCATGCTGGCATTGGCGGTCACCGAGGCCGGAGTTCCGAAGAGATCGAACGCGAACGACACCGGATAGATGCCGAGGTCGAGCAGGGCGCCGCCTCCGAGTGCCGGGTTGTTGATGCGGTGCTGTGGGTCCCGTGGCAGATTCTGATTGTGGTCGGCGATGAGCGTGCGCACGTCGCCCAGGGTGCCGGCGGCGATGATTTCGCGAATACGCAGCATGTGCGGCAGGAACCGCGTCCACATCGCTTCGAGCGCGACGAGCTTGTTCGCGGCGGCGACGCTGACCACCTCGCGTGCTTCGGCCGCGTTGACGGTGAATGATTTCTCGACCAGCACGTGCTTGCCCGCTCGGAGGGCGAGGAGCGCCGCCGAGGCATGGAACGGGTGGGGCGTCGAAATATAGACGACGTCGACCTCCGGGTCCGCCACAAGGGCCTCGTAGCTCCCATGAGCGTTCGGAATTCCGAACTCGGCGGCGAAGGCATCCGCCGATTCCTGGCTGCGCGAGCCGACGGCGGTCACGGCGAAACCGTTATCGACCAGATCGGCCGTCTGCTGGTGCGCGATCCAACCGGTGCCGAGGATGCCCCAGCGAATGTTTCCCGACATGTCTCCCTCTCGGCGGCCGTCGTCGCGACATTCGCCTCAAGAAATCTACACCGGGCTAGCAGCCGCCCCAGCGGGCAGCGGCGCGGGTGAAACTCGCCGGTTCGTTCGGGATGCCGCCGTGGGTCATCGCGAAGTAGATGCAGACGCCTGCCATGCTTCCGGTCACGGTCGGTCGGTAGAGGGAGGCGCGGTGCGCGAGGGAATCCCACCATTTCTGGGCGACCGTCGCACCGGTGTTGCCCGA
>JAODMX010000500.1 GCA_025464735.1 Frondihabitans sp.
CCGACCAGCCAGCTCAGCACCGTCATCGAGGGCACCAGCACGACGGAGGCCCCGTTCGCCGACACTCTGCTGCCCACCGCGAAGGACAGCGCCGGCCACTATGTGACCGCCGACTTCGGTTTCGCACCGATCACGTTCGCCGCGACCAGCGGCGACTGGCTGCACTCGCCCTTCGAGAACTGATCCATCACCGGGCGATCCACTGATCGTCCACGGGGTCGTGCCGGGTCTCCCCGGCACGACCCCTCCCCCTGCCCAGCACACCACTGCACCCGCCTAGGATTCCCGCACCCGTGACCTCCCGTGTCTCCGATCTCCGATCACTCGCCTCGAGACGAACCGCCTCGCGCGCCCTCTACCTGGTGGCCGCTCTCGGCATCGCTGTCGCTGTCGCCACGGCGGCCACCCAACCGGCCTCGGCGACGGCCACGGACGGATCCGACTGGGGCCCAGGTGGAGTGACACGGTCCGATTCGGCAACAACGGTCTCCTGGGACAACAACGGAAACCCCACGGACGACATCGTTCCCCGCAACGGCAGCCAAGTCCTGCCCTACACCGGCGGCAGCACCTACGACAACACCGACGCCGACTATCGCGCCGAGGTCAAAGCCGACTTCCGCGGAATGAAGCTCAGTGTCTCGCAGACGTCCGGGCTCGTGCACCAGGGCGTGCAGGTCAGCCTCACGGGGGTAGGCGACGGTGTCGGCGAGAACAACGGTGCCGGCAGCTACATCGACGTGTTCCAGTGCTGGGGCAGCGGAACGGTCGATGGCAAATACGACACCTCGGAACCCGACCCGGAGCACTGCGAGACCGGGGTCGGCGGCGTCGACCAGGCCAACCACGGAACGTTCGGCGCCATCTCCGGCGACACCGACACGGCGCTCATCGCCAAGGGCAACCTCAAAGCCGTGCCGTCCGTGAAGCTCACCGCAGTCGACAACGGCACGAACGCGGTCCTGACCGCAAGCCTGCTCGTCCAGTACTCCGCAGCGGACGGCGCTGCCGGGACGGTGACGTTCTCCGATGCGAACGGCAAGGCGGTCGCATCCGGGGTCGCCGTTGTCAACGGAGTCGCGACGACGACGGTTGCCCTGACGCCGAACGAGGCCACCTCGTTCACCGCCGCCTACACGGCCACCCGCACCGAGAACTACGCAGACTCCGCCGCGTCGACACCCGCAGCTGTTCCCGTCGTCTGGGACACCGGCGCAACGAACTCGGCCACCCTCGGATCCGTGAACGCCGTCAGCTACCCCGCCGGATCGTTCGGCGACTCCAAGGCGGTGACGGCGTCACTCGACGGTGGCGCGCCCAGCAAAGTGGCCACCACCGACGCCTTCGGCGGGCTGGCTTTCGACTACACGATCCCGTCGGGGCTCGTGGTCGGGTCCACGCATTCGCTCGCTCTCACGGACGGGACGCACGGCTACACCGCGCGATTCGTGATCCCGACGCCGACGGTTGCGCAACCCGGTATCGGAACGAACACTCCCGACCAGACGCCGGCCTTCCCCTTCGTCTCGATCAACGGCAGCACGAGCACCGAGTCCCAGGCATTCACAACCACGACGACCAATGAGTTCGCCGAGTTCAATGCCGCCGAAAGCGTGAACGGATCGGTGTCGAGAACGTTCGAGATGCAGACGGGATCCGAGGAATCCGACCTTGGTTGCGGCCGGACGTCGCTCGCCCCGTCAACGAGCACCTGCTGGCTGGTGGCCGTTCCCTACCCTGGAGCAACCGCAAGCCTCAACCAGAGTCCACTCAGCCCCTCGCAGTGGGCGAACAGGGTGCAGGTCAAGCTTCACTTCGCCGACGTCGCCCCGAGCTGCTCGGGTAGTCAGGCGCGCACCCTCGCCGGCGGCACCGAGCTCCTCGACTCAGCGCTGGCCTCGTGGACTCCGGCGATCTGCTCGACCGACAAAGTGTCCATCGGCTACGCGACGATCGGCGACCAGCTCGCACGCTCCCAATACGCGTCCGGTCAGCAGAACGTCGTCTTCACCTCCCAGCCGATCGACGATCAGAGCGGCAGTACGAGCACCGTCTACGCCCCGGTGGCGCTCACGGGCGTCACGATCGGCTATCACCTCTACGACGCGACCACCGGCAAACCCGTGCCGAATATCCGCCTCAACGCGAGACTGGTCGCACGATTACTCACCGAGAGTTATCAGAACGCGATCGACTCGAGAACCGGATCGCAACTCGCCCAGAACGCGCCCTGGGCCGCTCACCTCCCCTACGTCGTGACGCAGGATTCCGAGTTCCTGAAGCTCAACCCCGACTTCCCCTCGTCGGACGACGTGGCCGGCAGCGGAGAACTGGTCGTGTCCTCGACGCTCTCCGACGCCACCAGTCTGCTCTGGAACTGGATCGTGAACGACAAGGCCGCCAGGGCTTTCCTGGACGGTTGCGACGGCACGATCAACCCGTTCTACTCGACGCGCGCCTACGCCGAGTGCCCTTCCCAGGCCAAGGCCCTCGCTGCCCGCGCGAACGCCGAGATCACGGAGACGAAAGTACCCTCCGACTTCAACAAGGCCTCCGCACCGACCTACCCGCCCACCGAGGTCACCTACCCGCAACCGGGCTGGTATCAGAGGAACGCCGTGGGCACCGGAGCGGATGCCGAGCTCGCCCTCAGCGTCACGAACATGCACCCGCGGGAATCGACACTGGGCGGCGTCGGGGCCGACGTCTTCGAAGGGATCGAGCCGACGCTCACCTCCTGGTGCCCCGTCGACCAGAGCGACTGTGCACCGGTCGCCCCCGGCGCCCCCGGCAAATGGCAGTCGTCCGCCACGAAATCGCTCATCAACGGAGTCTTCGGCGTGACGGACACGAGCACGACCTCGATCGACCAGGTGACCACGGCGTCACTCTGCGACGATTCAGGCCACTGCGTGGGTGCGAACACCGCGTCGCTCACGAAAGCCGCCTCCGAGATGGTGCCGACCGGAAACGCCGATGTCGTCACCGAACCGTCGAGCCCCGACATCGCGGGTGGCGCCTACCCTCTTGCCCTGCCCGTCTACGCCGAGGTCAACACTCAGGGCCTCACCACGACGGATGCGACGCCGATCGCCACCATCCTCGGCTACATGTCGACGACGGGGCAGAATCCCGGGTACGACAGCGGGCAACTGCCGCCCGGGTACGCACCCCTGCCCGCCGCCATGGTGGCGCAGACCCAGAGCGCCATCTCGACGCTCAACACCATTGGCCAGCCGAAACCGGCACCGGCGGCAGCGCCCGCGGCCGCCCCGGCGTCGGTCCCGTCAACGGCGGCCGTTCCCGTGGCGACATCGGCGGCTCCTGCGCCCCCCACACCGGTCGCTTCCCTCGTCGCCGCAGTCGGCACCACGCCCGCCACCCCCACGGGGTTCCCTCGCCTTGGCGTGATGACCGGTCTCGGCGGCGCGATAGCCGCCGGCGCCGCCGCTCCCATTGTCGGGCGCCGTCGCCGAGGAGTGCTCTGATGACCGTCGACAACGCGAGCCTGCGGAGCGCTGTGGGGTACCGTGCAGCCACCACGACGCTGCCGGAGTACCCCCTGGCGAGCGAAGGCGTCGCCTCGCCGCGCCAGGTGCGCCAGCTGCTCCTGCGGTCCGATCGAGCGTTCCGCGGAGTGTCCCGCGGAGGGGGCACCGTCGTCCTCACGATCATGGTGCTCGTCGCCGGCTACCTGACCATCAACGCCTGGCCCGCCCTCGCCAAGGTCGGGATCGGCGAGTTCCTGACGACGGCCCAATGGTCGCCCGAGACGTACCGCTTCGGAATCGCCGAGCTGCTCGTCGGAACTGTACTCATCGCCGTCATTGCGCTCCTCACCGCCTTCCCCCTGGCCATCGGCACGGCGCTGTTCATCACGGAGATCGCCCGCGGGAGTCTCAAGAAGACTCTGACCAGCGTCGTCGATCTGATGGCAGCCGTGCCGTCGGTGATCTTCGGACTCTGGGGTCTCGCCTACCTTCAGGGCGCCATCGTGCCGTTCTCCCAGTGGGTCTCCACCTGGCTCGGCTGGTTCCCCCCGCTGCGGGTGGACGGT
>JAODMX010000519.1 GCA_025464735.1 Frondihabitans sp.
GAGGTGCGCCTCCATGCCGCCGACCGCTTCACCCGCAGTGTGCTCGACGCGGTCACCGAACAGTCGGTCGTCGGTACCGACCTCACGGGACTCATCGACGTCTGGAACCCCGGAGCTGCGGTCATGCTCGGATTGCCGGCGACCGAAACGCAGGGCAAGCGTTTCATCTACGAGTTCCATGTCGAGGAGGAGCTGGAGAACCGTTCGCGAGAACTCAACTACCCGCCGGGCGCGACGGTGCTCAACCCGGGCTTTTCCGCGCTCGTCGAGTCCGCCCGGCTGGGCCGTGCCGAGGTTCGCGATTGGACCTATGTGCGGACGGATCGTTCAACCGTGTCGGTCTCGGTGGCCGTGACGCCGCGAGTTGACGAAGACGACGTGACCGTTGGGTACATCTTCGTCGCGACGGACGTGACACAAGCCCTCGAAGTGGCCCGCCTCAAGGACGAGTTCGTTGGCCTCATCTCGCACGAGCTTCGCACCCCGCTCAGCTCGATTCTCGGGTATCTCGAACTCCTGCGCGACGACGATGAGGCACCGCTCTCGGAGGAACAACTGCAGTACCTCGGCGTCGCCGAACGCAACGCGCATCGCCTACTTCGGCTCGTCGGCGACCTGCTGTTCACGGCGCAGGTGTCTTCCGGCAAGTTCCCGCTCGACATCAGCCGTGTCGTGCTCAACGACGTTGTCGCGGCGGCTGTCGAGTCCGCGAGGCCCGTGGGGTCCGCATCCGGTGTCGAACTGGTGGTCCATCTGCCCGAGGACCCGATCATCGTGCGGGCCGACGCGGTTCGCCTCGGACAGGCCTGCGACAACCTGATCTCCAACGCCATCAAGTTCACCCCGCGCGAGGGCACCGTCACCGTGACGCTGGGATCGACGGATGCGGATGCCCTTGTCACGGTGCTCGACACTGGGATGGGCATCCCGGCTGCCGAACTCGACCAGCTCTACGCCCGCTTCTTCCGGGCCTCGACGGCGACCAGGAATGCGGTGCCGGGAGTCGGTCTCGGCCTGACCATCACGAAAGCGATCGTCATTGCGCACGAGGGCGAGCTCGACGTCGAAAGCGAAGAGGGGGTGGGCACCGCCTTCAGCATGTCCATCCCGTTGCCGCGCCGCGCGTAGTTACTGGCGGTCGAGGCCGGCCAGTTGGACGGATGCGCGCTCGAGCACATCGACCCGTTTGCAGAACGCGAACCGAAGCAGCGACGAGTAGTTGCCCTTATGCTCGTCGGACACGAAGGCGCTGACCGGCACGGCGACGACGCCCGCGAGCTCGGGCAGTTGCCGGCAGAGTGCTGCGGCATCCGTGAAGCCGAGGGGCGCGGCATCCGCGATCACGAAGTAGGAACCCTTCGGCTCGCTCACTCGAAATCCCGCCCTGAGGAGCCCGGACGAGAGCACGTCCCTCTTGTGTTCCAGCTCCCGAGCGATGCGGCTGAAATACTCATCGGGCAGGCCGAGCCCCACCGCGATCGCCGGTTGGAACGGCGCAGCGTTGACATAGGTCAGGAACTGCTTAACGGCGAGGATCGTCTGCAGTATGCGGTTAGGTGCAGTGAGCCAGCCGACTTTCCAGCCCGTGGTGCTGAACGTCTTTCCGCCGCTCGATATGGTGATCGTTCGATCCCGGGCGCCGGGGAGCGTCGCAACAGGAATGTGTTCGACACCGAACGTGAGGTGCTCGTAGACCTCGTCGGTGACGATGATCGCGTCGTGTTCGTGGGCGAGTTCGACGATAACCTCGAGAGTCTCGCGGCTGAGAACCGAGCCGGTCGGATTGTGTGGATTGTTGATCAGGATGAGCCGCGTGCGGTCGGTGACGGCGCGGCGCAGGTCCTCGTGGTCGGGCTGGAAGTCCGGTGAGCGCAGCCGGACGGTCCGGTGCGTTCCCCTGGCGAGTGCGATGATCGCGGCGTAGGAATCGTAGAACGGCTCGAATGTAACCACCTCGTCACCGTCATCGATGAGGGCCAGGATCGTCGCGGCGAGCGCTTCTGTGGCCCCGGCGGTGACGAGTACTTCGCGGTCAGGGTCCAGCTGCAGGCCATAGAAACGCTTCTGGTGGACGGCGATCGCCTCTCGCAAAACGGGTAGTCGCATACCCGGCGGATACTGGTTGAATCCGTCGCTGATCGCGCGTCGGGCAGCTTCGAGAACCTCGGCCGGGCCGTCTTCGTCCGGGAATCCCTGCCCGAGGTTGATCGCCCCGGTCTCAGCGGCCAGCGCCGACATCTCGGCAAAGATTGTGGGCTTGAGGTCGCCGTCATCGCCGAGCAGCATTGCCGCGCGCGCGGTTCGTTGCCACCCTCCGGAGATGTCCATAAGCGTGTGACTCCAGGTGTCGGTGATCGGGGGCTGGCTTCCCACGCTACCCCGTAACGCCTCCGCCCCTGCGCTCGTGGCCGCGGTCTCGTAACAGGTGTGGAATGTTCTGGCCGCGCACTACGCCCGTGCTCTACCGTTTTGATATGTGGAACATCCCTCGGGTATCGCTCCTGGCCGTGGCGACGGCGCTCCTGCTCAGCGGATGCGCCCCCGGCGATTCGGGGGCGACCCGCGACCCCACGCCCAGCTCGACCCCGATCTTCGCAACCGAAGAGGAAGCGCTCGCTGCGGCCACAGCCGCCTATGCGGCTTACGTGAGGGTGTCCGACCAGATCCTGATGGATGGCGGCGCTGATCCAGACCGCATCAAGCAAGTAGCCGGTCCAGTCGTCGCAAAGGAAGAAACGCGGGGCTACAAGAAATTTGTTGAGCTCCATTTTCGAACCATCGGCGCAACCACCTTCGATTCTGCAAAGCTTCAAAGTTTTTCACCGACGTCGACGAACGGGAAGAGCGTGGTCACGAGCTACCTTTGCGTTGATGCTTCGAAGGTCGATGTGCTCAACGAGCAAAATGATTCAGTTGTCTCACCGGAGAGACCCGATCGGGTCGGCTTTGAGGTTCACTTTGACACGAAATCATCTGACTCTCGGACCCTAATTGTCTCTTCCAAGGAAGTGTGGACACAG
>JAODMX010000530.1 GCA_025464735.1 Frondihabitans sp.
CGTGTTGGCTGACTCGTAGAGGTTGTCGATGCCGAGGTAGTCTTCGACCTTCTCGATGCCGGGCTCGAGGACTCCGACAGTGCGCTTCTTCTCGTCGACCTCGTAGTCGATATCCGATTGGAGACGGCGAGCCAGCGTCGCGAACTCGGCGAACCAGCGGTTGGCCTCGCCTGACGAAGGGCCGGAGATGATGAGCGGGGTGCGCGCCTCGTCGATGAGGATCGAGTCGACCTCGTCGACGACGGCGAAGAAGTGGCCGCGCTGCACCATGTCGCTGGCCTGCCAGGCCATGTTGTCGCGCAGGTAATCGAAGCCGAACTCGTTGTTCGTGCCGTAGGTGATGTCGGCGGCATACATCTCCCGGCGCTCGGCGGGCGACTGGCCGGCCAGGATGCACCCGGTCGTCATACCGAGGGCACGGAAGACACGACCCATCAGTTCGGACTGGTAGCTCGCGAGGAAGTCGTTGACCGTGATGACGTGCACGCCGCGCGAGGCGATGGCGTTGAGGTAGGCGGCCGTGGTCGCGACGAGAGTCTTGCCCTCACCGGTCTTCATCTCGGCGATGTTGCCGAGGTGGAGGGCGGCACCACCCATCAGCTGAACGTCGAAGTGCCTCATGCCCAGGGTGCGACGGGAGGCCTCGCGGACGGCGGCGAACGCCTCGGGCAGGAGGTCGTCTAGCGATTCGCCGCCGGCATACCGCTCGCGGAGTTCGGTCGTCTCGTTGTGCAGCTCGTCGTCGGACAGACTCTTGAAGTCGTCTTCGAGATCGTTGACGGCATTGGCGTATGCCTTCAGCCTGCGGAGGGTACGACCCTCGCCGACGCGAAGGACTCGCTCGAGAACGTTGGCCACGGAAACTCCCAATGTGTGTGAACCGGCGCGGCGGAATCTGCCTTTGCCAGCCCGTGATTTTAGCAAGCCTAGTGTTCGACGCCCTGAGAGGCAGCCAAGCATGGGCAGCAGTGCCCCGCTCGGCTGCCTCCCTCAGGTCGACGCAACGATTCGGCGTCGAAGGATGCGCCCCGCCGTCAGTCGACGAGCCCTCCGCGAATCGCCATCTCGGTCTCCTGATGGACGGGGGCTTCGTCGTCGAGGCCGATGACGCCGTAGTCCCAGCCCTTGCGCCGATAGACGACGCTCGGACGTCCGGACTCGGAGTCGGTGAAGAGGTAGAAGTCGTGCCCGACAAGCTCCATGTAATACAGGGCATCGTCGACCGTCATGGGCGTCGACGAGAACACCTTCGTGCGAATCACGACCGGGCAGTACTCGTCTTCGGCTGGGGCAGTTGCTTCGTCGGCAACGGCGATTGCGCCTGTGCGCACCGCCTCGAGTTTCTCCGCATCGGCCGGAATCAGACCGACCCGACTGAAATCGCCGGCGGACGCCTCGTGAAGGGACGTCGGACGATGTTGTCCGCGATGCACCTTCGAGCGGTCCTTGGCTCGGCGTACCCGCTCCAAGAGGCGCGCGATCGCGAGATCGAAGGCGACGTATTTGTCGGATCCGCTGGACTCGGCTCGTACCAGCGGGCCCGGGCCGATCAGCGTCAGTTCGACGCGGTCGTCGCCGGACTGGCCGGCCGACTTCTCGTTGTGCCTCGAGACCTTGATCTCGAGTGCGAGGGCCCGAGTGGCGAGCACACCCACTTTTCCGGCTTTCTCCGTGGCATATTCGCGGAACCGATCGGTGATACCGACGTTTCGACCCGTTACGGAAATTTCCATGACGTTCTCCCAGCCACTCTGGCGTGCCGCCGTTCCAGTAGGCGGTATTCCTTTCACGCCTCGTAGGCCCACCGTAACGACGTGGCCGTGTCGGTGTCACGCGTTGTTCAGTGATTCGCCGGACGTTACGCGTGTTCACAGGCTCATCCGTGCGGTAAGGACCAAAGATCATGGCTCGCTCTCAGGCTTGGGCCTCTGACGCGAGCGGCGTGGCGGCGACGCAGGCGGCTCCCACGACCTCCGCTCCGGCGGCCCGAGCCGCGCGGGCGGCTTCGACCAGGGTTGCGCCCGACGTGCTGACATCGTCGACCACGATGACCCGACAACCGGCCACGCGCGGCGAGCAGCGGAGTGCCCCGACGCGACTTCGAAGTCGTTCCGAGCGCGATTTCGCCTTTTGCGCACCCGAAGACCTCAGGATCCGCAGCCCCGGCCGACAGGGAACCTCACCCGTCGCCTTCACCAGCAGCTCAACGGGGTCGTAGCCCCGTCGGCGGAGGCCCGCAGGCGACGACGGCACCGCCAGCACGCGGCACCCGCCCGCACCGATCTCGGCCACGGCCGCGGCGAGCGCCGGCGCCAGCTCACGCCCGAGCCGCCACCGGCCCGACTGCTTGAACGCGAGAACGACGTCGCGAACGACTCCTGAGTATTCGAGACCCGAGACGAACGGGGTGCCGTCGGTAAGCATGGAGACGAGCGGGGCGGCTCGAAGCTTCGCTCGGCACGGGGCGCAGAGCTCGATGTCGGGTCGACCGCATCCCGCGCAGTCGACGGGCGAGACGAGCGACAAGGCACCGCGCAGACTGCGTTCGAGGAGCGGACCGAGGGTGATGATCGTGGGAGGGGGCA
>JAODMX010000541.1 GCA_025464735.1 Frondihabitans sp.
TCAGCACCTTCCTCTACCAAGCTCTGAACCCGGCGGGCCAGACCAACAAGAGCGCCCCGACGGAGCCGTCGATCCACCTGCAGTTCCTGAACTCCATCCCCCTCGTCGGCCCGGGACTCGCCTCGGCCGGTCTGTTCTTCTACCTCGCGATCGTGCTGGTGGTCGTCTCCTGGTGGGCCTTGAAGTACACCCGTTTCGGCCTCCGCCTGCGAGCAGTCGGAGACGACCGCGTCGTCGCCACGACGCGAGGAATCTCGCCCGCGCGCTTCCAGCTGGTCGCCGCGGTCCTCGCCGGCGCACTTGCCGGTCTGGGAGGAGCGGCCGTCGCTCTCTCGAGCATCGGCACCTTCACCCCCGAGATGACCGGCGGAGACGGGTTCATCGCCCTCGCCGTGGTGATCATCGCGAACAAGCGCCCGTTCCTGCTGCTGGCGGGCTCATTCCTGTTCGCCCTGTTCAACAGCCTGGCGCTGCTCGCTCAGACGCAGAATCTGGGCCTCCCGGTGGAGCTGTACCAGTCGCTGCCCTACCTCGTGACGATCATCGTGCTGTGCGTGGTTTCGCGCCAGCTGTTCGCGCGAAGCCGGCGGGTGCGACGGCGCGGGGCCGAGGGGCCGCTCAGCTCGTCGTAACGGCCGCGAGCTCGGCGAGGAGGGCACTCTTCGTCTCGGGCGTCGCGAAACTGGCGACGATCGAGTTCGACGCGAGCTGACGAATCTCGTCGAGGCCCCAGCCCCAGGTGTCGGCGACCAGCGTCCACTCGTTCTCGAGCCGCGTTCCGATCGGCGCGGGATCATCGGTGTTGACGGTCACGACAACGCCCTGCGCTCGGAGCATCTCCAGCGGGTGGTGCTCCATGTCGGGGTAGATGCCCAGCGAGAGGTTCGAACGGGGGCAGATGCCGAGGGGGATCGCGCTCGTGCGCAGATGATCGACGAGCGCCGGATCCTCAATGGCCCGGACGCCGTGATCGATCCGTTCCGCGTGAAGCAGGTTCAGGGCGTCCCACACTCCCTCGGGTCCGCTCGATTCGCCGGCGTGGACCGTCCGGCGAATGCCCGCGGCCTTGGCGATGTCGAACGCGTCGGCGAAGGTAGTGCCCGTGCGTCCGGCTGCGCGCTCGTCGCCGTCGATGGAGAGGCCGATCACCCTCGAGGGTCTCGCCTCGGCGATCCATTCGGCGATTTCACGCCCCTCGCCCGCGGTCTGCTGGCGGAGCAGCGACAGACACATGTTGACCTCGCAGAGACCGTCCTGCTGAGCCTCGTCGAATCCGGCCGCAAGGGCCTCGAACAGCGACGCGACGGATCCGGGCCAGCCGTGCCAGTGGGTGGGGTTCACGACGACGTCGGTGTAGCGGATACCGGAGGCGCTCTGCCGCGCGGCAAATCGATAGGCGATGCGAGCCGCCACCTCGGCGGTCTGCACGAGACCGCACTGCCAGTCGAGGAAACGCAGGAAGGCGCTCAGACCCGTGTTCTCCTCGGCACCGCGGGGCGCCGCGTGCGTCGCAACGTCGAAGAGAGTCGCCGCCGGCCCGGGAAGCGTGGTACCGGTCTCCTTGGCGAGCTGTAGCAGGTCGGCGAGCTCGAAGCTGCCCTCCAGGTGGACGTGGACCTCAGCTTTGGGGAGGCTGCGGATCAGAGTCTCGTCAATTCGAATGTGATCTCGGATACGAACGGGCGAGGGCATGCGAGCCTTCCTGCGGAGGAGTCAGTTCAACGACTTGTTGACAAGTACGAGCCTAACCCAGCCGACAGCTCGCCACAGCCGAGCCGAGTGCTTGTCGACACGTTCCTGGTAACCTTTCGACGCCGCGATTTCGCGAGAAAAACGAGGGGTTCCGTGAGTTCAACCGGCCAGTCCGAAGACGAAGCAATTCGCGGCGGAGTCCTCCGATTCGTCCGTGAGGCGGCTCTGGAGTTCCGGGTTCTCCCCGGCGAACTCGACCTCGCGAAGCGTCTCGGCTGCTCGCGCCAGCAGGTGCGACGTGCCCTGGGCGACCTGGAGCGTGCGGGGGTCGTCATCCGGCGGCAGGGGGCCGCCACCGTGGTCGACCCACTCGCCCTGCGCATGAGTGTGCGGCTCGAAGAACAGGTGGATCACACGGAGCTCCTCGAGCGCATGGGGTACCACCCGGCGGTCGAGGTGGTGGAGTCGCACTACGGGCCCTTCTCGACGGGCATCGCCGCGATCCTGACGCCGGACGCGCAGACGGACGCGTTCATCGTGACGAAGCGGTGGCTAGCCGACGATCAATCGGCGATGCTCGCGGAGAACACTCTGGCGCTGCCCGTCGGAGCGGAACACACGCTCGAGCCCGACGAGTCGATCTTCTCGCTCGCCCAGCGTCTCTGGGGCGAGTCGATCGTGTGGCAGGTCGTAACGCCCGGTGTGACGACGCTCGACGCGCGCCGTTCCGAGCTCATGCAACTCCCGGTCGGTTCGGCGGCCATGACCCTCGAGGTGATCGGCGTGACGGCCAGCGGCCGACGGGTCTTCCACGCGGCCGAGATCCACAATCCTCAGATTGTGGCTTACACGTTCGTCCGGACTGTGCAGGCCCCCTGGGGAGCCCCTTACGGTGCTGACATCGATCTCGTCCGCCCGCACTGAGCACCATTCTCCACTTGTTGACATGTTTCGACGCGCGCGGTTACAGTCGAAATCCTGCCCCACTCACAAAGGACACCATGGCTGACACCGTCGACCTGAGCACGATCGACGGGATCTCCCTCTGGGACGGCGTCTCGTTCGCTGGACCATCGAGACTCGAATGGCACGGCGATCGCTTCACCGACCTCGCCCCTGCCGACGATCGCTTCCCCGGCCTGTCGGTCATCCCGGGCCTGATCGACACCCACGTCCACCTCGATACGAGCGTCGTCGACGGCGCCGGCCCCGGCGACGCGTGGCCGCTGGTCACTCCCGACGAGGAGAAGGCGCTGCACGTTGCCGGGCACGCTCAGCGCTTCGCCGCCTTAGGCGTCACCACACTCCGCGATCTCGCCGCCTCACCCGTGCAGATCGCTGTCGGTCGCGCCTTCGACCAGGGGGTCATCCGGGGGCCACGGTTGCTGTCGAATCCCCCGGTCGGCATGACCGCCGGCCACGGCGACCTCTTCACCCCTCCTCGCGTTCGCGACCGGCCTCCGGTGGCCGACTCCCCCGACGAATGTCGCAAGCTGGTCCGTCACTGGGCACGTGAGGGTGCCACCGGCATCAAGATCTATACGAGCGGCGGCATCTTCTCGATGGGCGACAAGGTGGGCTGGCGCAATCAGACGTTCGCCGAGATCTCCGCGACCGTCGACGAAGCGCACGCGCTCGGGATGCTCGTGGCGGCTCACACACATACCTCCCGCGGCATAGACATCGCGCTCGACGCGGGTGCCGACTCGATCGAGCACGGAACAGGCATGACTGAGGAGCAGTTCGGACGCCTCATCGACGGCAACATTCCCGTCTCACCCACCCTGTTGATCAACGACGTCGTCGCGGCTGGAGGCAACGGAATCCGCTCGGACGCCAGCGACAAAGCGCAGGACGTCGTCGCCGGCCGCGACCCCGCATTCCTCGCCGCGGGTCGCGCAGGAGTGCGCTTCGTGCTCGGCACCGACGCCAACGGGCGCTTCGTGCGCCACGGCGATCAGCTCCGTGAGGTGCAGATGATGCAGGAAGCCTTCGACTGGACCGCCGAACGCGCCCTCGTGGCGGCGACCTCGGACGCCGCGGCCGCAATCGGCCTAGCCGACAGGATCGGCAGCATCCGGCAGGGCCTCGGCGCCGACTTCGTGGTCTTCCGCGGCCGGCCCTGGGAAGACCTCAGCGCACTCCAGCCCGAGAACATCGTGGCCGTCGTCAGCCGCGGGCAGGTTATTGCCGGCGCGCTTCCGCAGTAGGGTCGGTCGCCTCAAACTGAACGGTTATCGTGCCAATTCTGCCGCTTTGTGGAATGATTTCCTACCAGGAGGCAGTCATGGTGCGGCGTTCATCTCCGCGTCGGCAGAGGCAGCTCGCGGAGCTCGGCGAGAACATCCGGCGCTGGCGTGCGCTCAACGGGCTCTCCGCGGCGGAGCTCGCGGATCGTGCGGCAGTCTCGCGTCAAACCCTCCGGCTGATCGAGGCCGGTGAGGGCGGGCGCATCGACTCCCTGTTCGCGGTGCTCGGCGCGCTCGGCATCGCCGACACCGCGGTGGCCGGGATCGACCCCTACAAGAGCGACACCGCGAGGGCACGGATCGACGACCTCCTTCGCAACGGCGGAACCCTGTGATCGGGCAGGAGGACGTCGGGGTCTGGACCACGTCGGGATCTACTGATCGACGGGTCGGCACGCTACGTCCGTCCTTTAGCGGCAGCCGGGTGCTCGCTTCCTCGTCCTTCGAATACGACGAAGCCTTCCTTCGCGACGGCTGGCAGATCTCACCCGACCTGCCCCTTCGGGCCGGACGGAAGTACACCGCCGAGAACACCACGCTCCCCGGCTCGTTCAGCGACGCCGCAGGGTCCCGGCTCGGTGACGCCGCAGCGCGCAAGTCGCGGCAACAGGTCGCGGCGTCCGTATCGACGTGGGACAAGATCGCCGACGAGCTGGGCATCGCAGCCGAGGAGCGTGGCCCGTACCGGGTCGCGTTCGACACCGAACAGATCGATTGGGCGCTCCCGCTCTAGACTCGCGCGTGTGAGTGTGCGCGGCGAAGGAGGAGACGACCAACGACGTCGCGGCCGACGCCCCTCCTCCGAGTCAGAACCGGGAGCGCGTTCGGACATCATCGCCGCCGCACGGCACGCCTTCGGCGAGAAGGGCTATGACGGCGTCTCGCTTCGAGCGGTGGCACGCGGGGCGGGTGTGGATCCGGCGCTGGTTCATCACTACTTCGCCGATAAGGCCGATCTCTTCGCCGCGACGCTGGACATCCCGATGCGGCCGGATCGGATTGTCGACGAGATCCTTCGCGGCCCACGAGAGGCGATCGGGGCGAACCTTGCCCGCACGCTCCTGACACTGTTCGAACAGCCCGCGGTGCGCACGGCCGTCCTCGCCCTGGTCCGCACGGCGCTTGGACACGAGTTCGCGGCGCGCATGCTTCGGCAGTTCCTCCTGCGGGAGGTGCTGCATCGCATCGCGGTAACGCTCGATCTCCCCGAGGGAGAGTTGCGCGCCAGTCTCGCCGCGTCACAGATCGTCGGGCTGATCGTGGCGCGCTACGGCATCCAGCTCTCTCCTCTGGCCGAAGCCTCCACCGAGGAGATCGTGGAGTGGGTTGGGCCTGTCCTGCAGTGGTACCTGATCGGCGGAGGCAGCGGGCCCTCCGACTCTTGACCCTCCCGGGGATGTGTGCTTTATTCATCACGTGATGAATTCATTGGCAGTCGATGCTCGCGGCCTGACCGTGCTGCGCGGACGCCGAGAGGTGCTGCACGATCTCACGCTGACCGTGCCCGCGGGCCGGGTGGTGGGCCTGCTCGGCCCGAGCGGGAGCGGCAAGACGACGCTGCTGAGGTCCATCGCCGGAAGTCAGCGAATCGCGAGCGGTGACCTGAGCGTCCTGGGGGTGCCCGCAGGATCCGTCGGGCTACGTTCCCGCGTCGGGTACGCGACGCAGGCGGGCAGCGTGTACGACGACCTCACCGTCGCCCAGAACCTGCGCTACTTCGCTCGGGTACTGAGTGCCCCTGCTGATTCCGTCCGGCGGGTCCTCGCGGAGGTCGACCTCGAGGCCTACGCCGACCGGCTCGTCGCCACCCTGAGCGGCGGGCAACGCGGCCGCGTCTCCCTCGGCGTCGCCCTGCTCGGCACGCCGGAGCTGCTGGTGCTCGACGAGCCGACCGTCGGCCTCGACCCCGTGCTCCGTGCCGACCTCTGGTCGTTGTTCCGTCGGCTCGCCGAGCGAGGGGTCACCCTGCTGGTCAGCAGCCACGTCATGGACGAAGCGCGCCGCTGCGACCGGATCCTGATCCTCCGCGACGGTCGCCTCCTCGCCGACCAAACTCCCGAAGAGCTCCTGCGCACGACGGGCACCGACGACGCCGAGGACGCATTCCTCGCCCTCGCAGGCAGGACAGCGGAATGAACGCCGCCCTCACGCTGGCGACCGCCCTTCGCGTGCTTCAGCAAATCCGACACGATCCACGCACGGTCGCGCTCCTCCTCGTGGTGCCGACGCTTCTCATCGGCCTCATGGCCTGGATCTTCAACGACCAGGCGCTCTTCGACGCGGTCGGCCCCGACCTGCTCGGGCTCTTCCCGTTCATCATGATGTTCCTCATCACGAGCATCACCACGCTGCGCGAGCGGCGTTCAGGCACCCTTGAGCGCCTCATGACCATGCCGTTGGGCCGGTTCGATTTCATCGGCGGCTACGCGCTCGCCTTCGGGCTCCTCGCCATCGCGCAGTCGCTCATCAGCGTCGGCTTCGCAGTCTGGGTCTGCGGGCTGGACGTGAGAGGGAGCGCGTGGCTGCTCGTCCTCGTGGCCGGAGCGAACGCCCTACTCGGCACCGCCCTCGGTCTCTTCACCAGCGCGTTCGCGTCCAGCGAGTTCCAGGTCGTGCAGTTCATGCCGGCTCTGGTCTTCCCTCAGGTCCTCCTCGGCGGGATATTCGTGCCCCGCGACCGGATGCCCGACGTCCTGCAAATCCTCTCCGACTGGCTGCCCCTCACCCACGGCATCGATGCGTTCCAGCAGGCGACAGCGACCACTGACACCGGATCGGTGCTCCGCGAGGTCGCCATCGTCCTCGCCTGGGTGATCGCCTTCGTGGCGCTCGGCTCGATCACCCTGCGCCGCCGAACTTCGTGAACCGCGGTCGTCTGCCCGGTGCGATCAACCGCGGCCGACGACTCGTCCCCCAAAGAGAGGAATCGACTTAACCTGACGTTCGTGATTTATTAGTGGTTTCGGCCTGTCGGTTCGTCGAGACGGCTTCTCCCGCTAGCGAACAGACAGGAACTCTCTCAATGACACGGTCTCGTACTGCCCGCTCCGCGCGCCCGCCGATCTCCGCTCGGCTGAAATTCCTCGCGCTTGGCGGAGTCGCCATCGCAGCCATCCTCGCAGGCGCGCCCCTGTCCGCACCGACCGCCTCCGCCGCGACCACTCAGAGCACGACGGCCGCCGGGATCCGTGCCGAGTCGACCCAGAGCATTTTCCCCGGTGGTCTGCTCGTCTCCCCGGACAGCACCGCCGAGAAGGCGGGAGTAGCACTCAAAGCGGCTGGCGACTCCACCGGAGCGGGCGCCGCCTACTTCATCGCCAAGCGGTCCGTCGCGATCTGGCTCACCAGCAGCTACAGCAACACGCTCCTCGTCAAGATCATCGATCGGGAACTCGCCAGCGCCGAGGCGCAGGGCACCACGCCCGTCTTCGTCACCTACGCGATCCCCGACCGCGATTGCGGCGGGTATTCCGCGGGCGGCCTCACCAGTTCGACCTATCCCGCCTGGAGCAATCTCGTCGCATCGACGCTCAAAGGTCATCGCGCGGTCGTCATGATCGAGCCGGACTCGCTCAGCACCTGCCCCAGCCAGACGACCACCCGGGAAGCCCTGATCGCGAAGGCCGTCACCACCTTCACGGCCGACGGCATTCCCGCATATCTCGACGCGGGATCCCCGAACTCGGTCACGGCTCAGGTCGCAGCAAACCGCCTCCAGGCGGCCGGGATCGCGAACGCGCGCGGTTTCTTCTCCAACGTCGCCAGCTACTACCCCGTCGACCAGGTGCGGAGCTATGACAACAGCATCTCCTCGCTGACCGGGGGGTCGCACTTTGTCATCGACGTGTCGCGCGACGGCCAAGGGTGGCGCGGTACCTGGTGCAACGCGCCGGGGGCCGGCCTGGGCCAGGATCCCCACGTCGCGGCCGGCGGCACCCCCCTCGACGCCCTGCTCTGGATCAAGTCGCCGGGCGTCAGCGACGGCACCTGCAACGGTGGGCCCGCCGCGGGCACCTGGTTCGCCTCGTACGCCGAGAGACTGGTGGCATTGCGGGCGTAAGCGTCGGGGGCACTCGGGGCGTCCCCGGCGAATGTCAGTTCCTCGCGCTCACGTGCGACGTCGAAGGCGAAACAGTGCGGCGTCGTGCGCGTCAAGGGTGACGCTGACACCGTGGTCCACGCTGCCCGTCTCACCGGTCCAGGCCTCCTCGGTGGAGAATTCGCCCTCGAGGCCGAAGAGGTCGAGACGGAATTCGCGTTCGAGACGATTGTCGCCGATGTTGAAGATCGCGAGCACCGGGTCGCCGTCGACAACGGCCACCCAGAGCACGTAGCCCAGTTCTCGGAGAACCTCGTGCCTACCCTCACCCCTGGCGTTGACGTCGAGCATGAGCCGATTGGTCAGGAGCTCGATCGTCTCATCCGAGCTCGTCGGCAGGTCGCCTCCCATCATGAGCGGTGACCCGCCAATTGCCCACAGGGTCAGGAGGGTTCGCTGCTCCGGATCGCTGAGCAACGAGTGCCGGTCGTCTCCCCTCTCGGCGCGGATGCCGATGTGGCCCAGAGGCAGCATGTCTGCGTCGGCCCAACCATCCGGCCCGGAGAGGGGCGCCCACCGCGCCATTCGCTGGAACTGATCGAGGACGTCTTGCCAACGGTCCCAGAGATCGTTCGAAATGCGCCACATCGTCGCGCTCTCACGAAGTTGATCGACATAGGTTGTCGAAACGTCTTCCCCCGGCGAGAGGCTGAGAACGATCGCCGGATTGACTTCGTGGAACGCCGACGTGAGCGCAGCGATCTCAGCCGAGTGATACGGGAAGAGGAGATCGTCGGCTTTGATGAAATCGACTCCCCAGCTGTCGAACAGTCGAGCTAGGGAGCGATAGTAAGCGGCGCCGTCAGGATGCGACTGATTCAG
>JAODMX010000006.1 GCA_025464735.1 Frondihabitans sp.
CGTGTTGCGATCGAGGAGGCGGCTACGCGGCTGGGCTTCCGCATCAACGTGTTCGCCCGGAATCTCCGCGCCCGACGATCACGCACGGTCGGCGTGCTGCTGCCCGAACTCGACAACGACTTCCACCTCTCGATCATCGCCGGCGTCGAGCAGGCGCTCCGCGGCGACGGCGTCAGCGTGCTGGTCTCGTCGAGCCATGTGGGAGGCATGCCTCAGAGCGATGCCGTCGACCTCATGATGAGCAAGATGGTGGACGGCATCATCGCCGTCCCGTCGGCGAATGTCGTGGGAGCGCTTCGCGACGTCTCGGAGCGCGGAGTTCCCGTGGTCATGGTCGACTGGGTGGCGGACGGCCTCACCGCCGACGCGGTCGTGCTCGACAACGTCGGCGCGGGCGCGATGGCGGCCAGGCACCTCGCTGATCACGGGCATCGACGCGTCGCGATGATCGGTGGGCTCGACGGCATCTCGACCATGCGCGAGCGGGCGGCGGGATTCCGGGCCGGCCTGGAAGACCGAGGGCTACTACCGGAGAACGTCCTGGTCTCCTCCGGCCCCCTGACGGTCGACGCCGGCCACGCAGCCATGCAAGCGGTCCTGGCCTTTCGCGACAGGCCGACGGCCGTCTTCTGCGCCAACTACGAGCTGACCCTCGGGGCGCTGATCGCGTTGAACGAGTCGGGTCTCCGGATTCCGCACGACATGTCGTTCGTAGGCTTCGACAGTCGAGAGCTCGCCCAGGTGACCCGGCCCACGCTCACGATGATCATCCAGCCGCTGTCGGCGATCGCGAACGAGGCGGCTTCACTCATGCGGGCGCGGCTCACAGCTCCGGCAGACAGCGACTGGGAGCCGAGGGTCGTGACGCTGCCGGGGCGATTGGTGATCGGAGCTTCGGTGGCGTCGCTTCACACCGCGTGAGCGCTCGCGCGAGCGATTCGTGCGTCGGGGATCGAGTAGAAGCGCTGCGCGGACGTGGCCAGAACGGCCATCCGCTGCTCCGGATCCAGGTCGGCGAAGATTCGAGACAACCCCGCCCAGATCCGCTGGTAGCCGCCGTTCGGCACCGACACAGGCCAGTCGCCCCCGTACATCAGTCGATCCGCTCCGAAGAGCTCGACCGCCCGCTCGACGAAGGGCCGCACCTCGTCCACCGTCCACGAGGCACCGTCCGTCGTGGCCGAGTAGAGCCCCGACACCTTTGCCGACACGAGAGGATTCTCGGAGGCGCGGGCTATCAGCGACCACCAGGGCTCCCGGTCGTCGAGGCCGATCGGGGGCTTGTTCAGGTGATCGATCACCATCCGGAGTCGCGGGTGGCGTTTCGATATCTCAGGGATGATCTCGAGGTGGCGCGGGAGGACCCCGACGAGATCGAATGAAACGCCGGCCTCTTCGAGCAGTCCGAGACCGTCATCGACATCGGGGCGGAGCAGCCAGTCGGGGTCGGGACGGTCGTGCACGAGGTTCCGGATCCCGACGACCAGCGGATTCTGTCGGAGCTTGGCCAGACGGACGGCCGCGACGTCCGGCTCGTGAAGGGGAACGTAGGCGACGACGCCGACGACCTGCCTGTTCGTCGCGGCGACCTCGAGCATGAGATCGGTGTCGTCGTCGTTGTCGGCCGCCTGCACGAGGACCGTCGCATCGATGCCGGCCGCCTCGAGCTCGGGCACGACCTCGTCGAAGGTGATCGTGCGAGTGAGGGGGCCGGGAGAAGCGGTGAGCCAGTCGTAACGTGCGCGAGCGGGATCCCAGACGTGCTGGTGAGCGTCGATCACGACCATTCAGGCGACCTGGGCGCTGTCAGCGTCTGCGGATATCCAGTAGGCGCCGTTCGGGAAGCTGTACGTCTCGACACTCTCCTGGAACATCTCCGCACTATAGCCAGGGGCCGTCGGCAGAACATAGGCGCCGTTCTCGACGATGCAGGGCTCGACGAAGTGTTCGTGGAGGTGATCGACGTATTCGGTGACGCGCCCCTCGAGGTCTCCTGAAAGCGCCACATAGTCGACGATCGACAGGTGCTGCACGAGCTCGCAGAGCCCGACACCGCCCGCGTGCGGGCAGACGGGCACGCCGAACTTCTTCGCCATCAGGTAGACGCTGAGGATCTCGTTGATGCTGGCGAGCCTGGCCGAATCGAGCTGGCAGTAGTCGATCGCTCCGGCCTGGAACATCTGCTTGAACAGCACCCGATTCATGCCGTGCTCACCGGTCGCGACACCGATCGGGGCAACTGCCTTTCGTACCGCCGCGTGTCCGAGGACGTCGTCGGGGCTCGTCGGCTCCTCGATCCACAGCGGCTTGAACTCGGCGAGCTTCAGCACCCACTCGATGGCCTCGGGGACGTCCCACACCTGGTTCGCGTCGATCATGATGTTCGCGTCGGGCCCCACGACCTCGCGGGCGATCCCGAGGCGCCGGATGTCGTCGTCAACGTTCGCGCCGACTTTCAGCTTGATGTTGGTGTACCCCTCGTCGACGGCATCCTGCGCGAGGCGGCGTAGCTTGTCATCGGAGTAGCCGAGCCAGCCCGCGCTCGTCGTGTAG
>JAODMX010000058.1 GCA_025464735.1 Frondihabitans sp.
TCGTGAGCTTGCCGGTGACCCGCTCCACCGTCTTCAGGTCGCTGCCGACAATCGCCACCTGTTTGACCTCGAAATTTCCGCGCGCGAGACGGTCGACGACGGCCTGCGCCTCGAAGTACGTGTCGTAGGTGCCGAGCACATCGCCCTTGGGGAGGGTCGGAACGGGCCTGGCACGTCCGGAGAGGGGGCTCTGGTTGGTCATACCGCCATTATCCTCTGGCGTTGGGCGCAAGGTCTAAGTTAGACCTGTGAGCGCCACGAGAGTTTTCGTCGCCCGACTGGCCGGGTGCTCCGTTTTCGACCCCGCCGGCGATAAGGTCGGCCGGGTTCGCGATGTGCTCGTCGTCTACCGCAACAAACAGCCTCCGCGCGTCGTCGGTCTCATCGTCGAGGTGCCGGGAAGACGTCACGTCTTCCTCTCGATCGGCCGCGTCACCAGCTTCGGGTCCGGCCAGGTCATCACGACCGGTCTCATCAATATGCGTCGGTTCGAGCAGCGCGGCGGCGAGGTGCGCGTGATCGCCGAGATGCTCGGTCGCGAGGTCATCTTCGTCGACAAGTCGGGCACGGCGACCATCGAAGACGTCGCCATCGAGGAGAGCGGGCCGGGGGAATGGGCCGTAAGCGAGCTCTTCGTTCGGCGGCCTAAGACAGGTCCCTCTCCCTTCGCAAAAGGCCAGACCGTCTTCGTCAAGTGGGCGGATGTTCGCGAAAGGTCTACCGGGGACGCCCAGTCGGCCACGCAACTGCTCGCCACCTACGAAGACCTGTTGCCGGCCGACCTCGCGAACGCGCTTCTCGACCTTCCCGGGCAGCGCATGCTCGAGGTGGCGGACGAGATGAGCGACGAACGTCTCGCCGATGTGCTCGAAGAGATGTCAGAGAGCGAACAGGTCGACATCCTCGGCCATCTCGATGACGACCGCGCGGCCGACGTGCTCGATCAGATGCAACCGGATGACGCGGCCGATCTCATCGCGCAGCTCTCTGATGAGCGCGGCGAGGCACTCCTCGATCTCATGCAGCCCGAGGAAGCGGATGACGTCCGCATGCTCCTGCTCTATGCACCGGACACGGCCGGGGGCCTCATGACCACCGAACCGATCATCGTGTCTGCCGACACCACCGTCGCCGAGGGTCTCGCCCTCATCCGGCGTCACGAACTCGCGCCGGCGCTCGGGGCCGCGGTCTGCGTGACCCTTCCGCCATACGAACCTCCGACCGGGCGCTTCCTGGGTATGGTCCACTTCCAGCGGATGCTGCGTTACCCGCCCATGGAACGCCTTGGCACGCTGCTCGACCAGCGCCTCGCTCCCGTCAAGGCCAGCGCGTCGGCGGCGGAGGTGGCGCGCAACCTGGCAAGCTACAACCTCGTCTCGCTGCCGGTAGTCGATGACAACCACCGACTGGTCGGGGTGGTGACCATTGACGATGTTCTCGATTATCTGTTGCCCGACGACTGGCGAAGTCACGACGAAGACGACCCGGCCCACACCTCGAAATCGCAGCCTGTCTCGACAGACACCAGCACCATCCCCGTAATCGCACACGCCGGAACGAGACACCTCAATGACCCGTCGCTCTGATTCCCGGCTCGACTCCCCCAAGGGACTTCGCACCTCGTTCGGTCCCCGCCTGGCCGGTAACAAGGACCGCGTAGGCCGCTTCTCCGAGACGTTCGCGCGGGCGATGGGCACCTCGGGGTTCCTCATCGGCATGACCGTCTTCGTGGCGCTCTGGATCGCCTACAACACCTGGGCGCCGGAGATGGCCCAGTTCGACCCGCGCAGGCTCAACTACACGCTGCTCACGCTCATCCTCTCGCTGCAGGCTTCCTATGCCGCACCTCTCATCCTCCTCGCGCAGAACCGGCAGGATGACCGCGACCGCGTGCAGTTCGAGCAGGATCGGCAGCGCGCGGAACGCAACCTCGCCGACACCGAATATCTTGCCCGCGAGATAGTGGCCCTCCGGCTGGCGGTGCGCGAATTGGCGAGCAAGGACTTCATCCGCGCAGAGATCAGGTCTCTGCTGGAAGAGCTCGACAGGGACAGGGCCGTCGAAGTTCCGCGGGTCGAGTAGCGCGCTTCGCGACCGCCTCGAATGTCCACGCCGATGACCCTCACCGATCAGATCCGCTCCGCCCTGGGCCGCGTCATCGACCCGGAAATCCGTAAGCCGATCGCCGAGCTCGACATGGTCGGCTCGGTGTCGGTGACCGACGCCGGAGCCGCGACGATCGGCCTGAAACTGACAATCGTCGGATGCCCGGCGGCGGACACCATCGAGCGCCACGTTCGCGAGGCCGCAGCATCCGTATCCGGCGTCACGGATGTCGCCGTCGACGTCACCGTCATGACCCGAGAGGAGCGCACGGCACTCACCGAAAAGCTGCGCGGTCGCCGATCGCGCGAACTGCAGTTCGGTCCGGAATCGCTCACACGAATCTATGCGATCACGAGCGGCAAGGGCGGTGTCGGCAAATCCACCCTCACGGCCAACCTCGCCGTTGCCCTCGCCGCCCGCGGGCTTTCGGTCGGCATCGTCGACGCGGATGTCTTCGGCTTCTCCATACCGGGAATCCTCGGGCTCGAGGGCGCCAGGCCGACGAAGGTGGGCGAGATGATCCTCCCGCCCATCGGCTACGGCGTGAAGGTGATCTCCATCGGAATGTTCGTGCCGACAGGCTCAGGGGAAGCGGCATCCAGGGCCGTCTCGTGGCGAGGACCGATGCTGCACCGCACGATCCAGCAATTCCTCACCGACGTCTACTTCGGCGATCTCGACATCCTGCTGCTCGACCTCCCGCCCGGGACCGGCGACGTGGCGATCTCGCTCGGCCAGCTCCTACCGCAGGCGGAGGTGATCGTTGTGACGACGCCGCAGCCGGCTGCCGCCGAGGTCGCGGAGCGCAGCGGGGTGGTCGCGCGACAGACGGGCCAGAAGGTGGTCGGGGTGATCGAGAACATGGCCGGGTTGGTGCAGCCCGACGGTTCCGTGCTCGAACTATTCGGCTCCGGCGGCGGCGACGAGGTC
>JAODMX010000091.1 GCA_025464735.1 Frondihabitans sp.
CGCTCTTCCGATCTCTGGGCCTCATGAAGCCGCCATTGGCGACGCCAATAGGATGCTGGGATGACGACAGCGAGCGGACACACCTCCCGCATCACCATCGTCGACGTCGCGCGCGCAGCCGGCGTCAGCAAAGGCGCGGCGTCGCACGCGCTCAATGGCCGCGCCGGCGTCTCTGAGGCGACCCGCGCTCGCGTCAAGGCCGCAGCGGTCTCGCTTGGCTGGGCTCCCAACGGTGTGGCGCGCGCACTGTCCGGGTCCCGCGCCGGCGCCATCGGCTGGGCGATCCTCCGCACACCGAAGTCACCGACGATCGACCCCTACTTCACCGAACTGTTCGCCGGGATCGAGCTCGCTCTCGCCGAGACCGACGTCGCGCTCGTCGTGAAGCTCGTCGCCGATCGTGACGAGGAGGAGGCTCTTTACCGACGCTGGGCCGCGTCCCGTCGGGTCGACGGCGTCATCGTCACCGACATCGACACCGACGAGCGGCGGTTCGATTTCCTGGCCGAACTCGGCCTGCCGGTTGCCGCGTTCCGCAGCTTCCTGGGCAGCGGGCCCGAGAGCGACGACGTGCCGTCCGTGTGGTTCGCGGAGCAGGATGCGGCAGACAGGATCCTCGATCTCGCCCTCTCGCTCGGCCACCACCGCATCGGCTGGATCAGCGGCGATCCCGGCAAACGTGCCGTCCTCCTCCGCGAGCGCGCCACCCGCGAGTGGGCCATGCACAACGGGGCCACGGTGGTGACGGAGTGGACCGACTACAGCACCGCGCAGGGCACCGCGGCGGCCGCGCGCCTGCTCGAGTTACCTGAGGGCGAGCGGCCGACCTTCCTCATCTTCGACAACGATCTGATGGCCCTGGCCGGGTTGTCGACGCTGCACTCGTTCGGGCTGAGCGTTCCTGGTGATGTCTCGGTCGCCTCCTACATCGACTCGAGCCTCTGCGAGGTAGCCGTGCCGCCGATCACGGCGCTGCGGCACTCGACGGTGGAATTCGGACAACGCGTGACGTACCGGCTGCTTGACCAGCTCGATGGCGGCGACTCCCCCGACACCGAGGTGCCTCGGCTCGAGCTCGTGTTCCGTCCCAGTACCGGGCCGCCGCCGCGCGGCTAAACCCTCAGCGTCGGCTGCCGCGGTGGTCCTAGGCGGGGTGCGACGGCCGACCCTGAGGGTCTTGCCGCGCCGCGCGCCGGCAACGTTGACCGCGCCAACCCGCCTGTGCTACTTTTCACGTCGATTCACTAAACCGGTTTTGTTCCGACTCAAACAAGGGAGTTTGACATGGATGCGTCACCGCTCCGCAGCGATTCCGTCTTCCGCCGCCCCGTCTCGCGCCGAGCCCTCATCGGTGGCGCCCTGGGTGCTGCCGCCACATTCGGCCTCGCCGCCTGCGCACCGGCTGGCAGCAGTAAGGGCGCGACATCATCGGGCGCACTCAAGTTCTGGGACATGGTCTGGGGCACCGGCACGCCCTATACCGCCAAGGCCAAGTCGATCGCGGGTGCCTACAAGCCGACGGGATCCCACCGGGGCGTCAACTACCAGTCCGTTCCCTGGGCCAACTGGTACCAGACCTTCACCTCCGCCGCGGCATCCAAGACCACGCCCGCGATCAGCACGGGCGCCGCCTTCCTCCCGTTCGCTTTCCTGGAGCAGGGCTCCGTCGCCCCTGCCGACGACCTCATCTCTTCCCTCGACAAAAGCGGCACCAACGATTTCCTGCCGGGCCTGTTGCCCGCCATGAAGACCGCGAAGGGTTACGCAGCCGTACCGTGGTCGCTTGATCTGCGGGTGTTCTGGTACCGGAAGTCGCTGCTCGAGAAGGCAGGCACCGAGCCGCCGACCGACTGGCAGAGTCTCATCAACGCGGGCACCGCGCTCAAGAAGATCGGCGTGACCGGGCTCGGAATGGCGGGATCCAGTACCACCACCGACGCCCAGCACACCGTCGCGGCCCTCATGATCAATAACGGCGGTGGCCTCTTCGCCGCGGATGAGACGCCCGACGCCGTCACCGACCGGAACATCGAGACGCTCGACTTCTTGAACGAGCTGGTCCGCAAGGGCATCATTTACGCGGGCGCCGCGAGCTACACGTCGACCAACCTGGCGACGAGCTGGACCAACGGCAGCGTCGGCATGGGGTTCAACCAGACCGGGCTCGACAAGACGTTCCCGAAGGCCGAGCAGAGTGATCTCGTCGTGACCAGCCCTTTGAAGGGCCCGCACGGAGACACGGGTACCGTCTACTACATCAACCCGCTGATGATGTTCACCACGACACCGTCCCAAGAATCATCGGAGGCCTTCGCCGCGTGGTATCTCTCGCAGATTCACCAGTTCTGGACAGCCGGCGTCGAGACCGACCTGCCGGTGAAGAAGAGCATCACGAACCTGCCGGTGATCCAGAACAACCCCAACCTCGTACGGGCGGTCAAGGAGTGGCAACCCGTCGGCAAGACCATCGGCGCCAAGGCTCCCGCGGCCTTCTCAGCGCTGAACGCGGTCGACGGAGGCAGCGCGAGCGCGACCTTCGTGCAGCAGATCATCCAGGGCCAACAGTCGTCGAAGCAGATCCTCGAGACGTACCAGGCCGCCCTCGAGAAGTCCGCCAAGTGAAAGCAGCCGCGTGACCCTAGGAAACCTCGACCAGACACGACTCACCGACCTGGTCGACCTCGTCATTCCGCCCGACGACTTCCCCTCGGCCTCCGAGTCGGGAGCACTCGACTTCCTGAGCAGGATGCTCGACGAACGCCCTGAATGGACTGCGCGTCTCGCAGCGCTCCTCGATGCCGCCGACGCAACCGACGTCGCCGCCCACCCGGACTGGCCCTGGTTCGCCCAGCTCGTGAGCGCGGGCTTCTACGCCGATCCGGGCAACGGCGGCAATGCCGGCGCCGCCTCCTGGCGCATGATCGACTGGCGTCCAGGGCCTGCGGGCGGCTGGCCGGTCGACGTCCCCGTCGCCGAGGCTCCCCGCACGGTGGTGCAGCCGAGCGAGCTCCGGCCGCGGTACGACGCCATCGTGATCGGCTCCGGTGCGGGCGGCGGAGTCGCCGCGTGCGGGCTTGCCGAGCAAGGCCGCCGCGTGCTCGTCGTCGAGGCGGGATCGTGGCCGTCGATTGCCGAATTGGCGACCGACCAGATCCGGAACCCCCGCTCCGACTGGGGAGTCGCACCGCTTTCAGGGCCTGACGACACCAACCCGCGCGTGCTCGACGAGGGGCGGCGGCACCTGACGGTGCGTCCGTCCGCTGGAACGTGGAGCAACAACGCGTCGACTGCTGGCGGCGGCACGCGCGTCTATGGCGCGCAGGCCTGGCGCTTCCAGCCGTGTGACTTCCGCATGGCGTCGACCTACGGCGTGCCCGAGGGCAGCTCCCTCGCCGATTGGCCCCTCGGCTACGACGATCTCGAGCCCTATTACTCCCGCGCCGAGTGGGAGATCGGGGTGAGCGGCTCGGCCGACGAACCGCACTCGGGAGCGCGCAGCCGCCCTCTGCCGATGCCGCCGCTGCCCGCAGGATCCCAGCGCGACCGTCTCGCCGCAGCCGCCGCCGCGCTCGGCTGGTCGACAACTCCCGTGCCGCTGCTGATCAACTCCACCCCCTACCTCGGCCGGCACGCCTGCGCGCAGTGCTCGATGTGCGTTGGATTCGCCTGCCCCGTCGATGCCAAGAACGGCAGCCAGAACACGATGCTGACCCGCGCTTTCGCGACGGGGCGCTGCGAGATCGTGCTCTCCACCCGGGCGGCGCGACTTCGTACCGACACTGCCGGACGCGTCGTGGGCGTGACCCTGGTGGCTGCGGCGCGCGGCGAACACGTCACCATCGAGGTCGATGCGGCCGAGGTCGTCGTCGCAGCAGGCGCGATCGAGTCGGCGCGCCTCCTCCTCAACAGTCGGAGCGACCGTGAACCGAACGGCATCGGCAACAACACCGAGCAGGTCGGCCGCCACCTCCAGGGCCACGTCTACGGGGGCGCGACCGCCGTCTTCGACGACGTCGTCGAGGAGCTCATCGGCCCCGGCCCCTCGATCGCCACCACCGACTTCCGTCACGGAAACCCCGGGCTCACTGGCGGCGGCATGATCGCCAACGAGTTCGTCGCCCTGACCTCGAACGTCTACCGCTACCTCCTCACCGCCGGGATCATCCCGTCAGCTGGGCTGGAGTCGAAACAGGGCATGCGGCACCTGTCGCGCCGCATGATCCGGCTGATGGGTCCGATCCAGGAGGTGACGAGTGCTTCGTCGCGGGTGCGCGTCGACCCCTCGGTGCGGGACGCCTCCGGCATCCCGGTGGCCGTGCTCAGCGGCTCGGTCCACCCCGAGGATCTCGACGCTCGCGACTTCCTGACCGCCCGCTCGGCCGAGTGGTTGCGTGCGGCCGGGGCCGCCCAGGTCGTGCCGAACGGCAGCGTCGGCGGCGGGGCCGGGCAGAACACGGGCTCGGGAGGCGGTCCGAGCGGCGGACAGCACCAGGCCGGGACCTGCCGCATGGGCTCGGACCCGGCGCACTCCGTCGTCGACCCCTTCGGCCGCGTCTGGGGCCACGACAACCTGCGGATCTCAGACGGCAGCGTGCACGTCACCAACGGCGGTGTGAACCCCGTGCTCACGATCTTCGCGACCGCGCTCCGCACCATCGAGGACATGGCCGGCGGCTGGGGCTGACCCCGAGCCGGAGTCGCTTCGCCACTGTTGCGGTGGCGTCGCGCATTTCCGCGCAGCCGCACTCACATCCGCGAAGCCACTCGGGGGCGCGGCGCTGGGCCGGCGCCTGGGGCTGAGGCGGCGCGCTCCCGGAAGGCCACCGCGTTCATCCGGTTGCCGCAGCGCACGCTGCAGAACCGCTTCGATCCGTTGCGCGAGAGATCGACGAACACCCCCGTACAATCCGGTGCCGCACACGCGCGCAGTCGCCCCATCTCGTCACTGCGGATCACGTCGGCGATCGCCAGCGCGACCTCGACCCGGATCCGGACCGCGAGCGGAGCCTCCTGCGAGACCGCGTGGATGTGCCAGTTCATCCCGTCGTGCCGCATCAGCTGCGGCAGCGCCCGCGCCTCGCGCAGCAGGCGGTTGACCTCGTCGACTGCCTCGTCGCGGGTCAACCGCCAGAGGCGCCGAAGGTCGTCGCGCATGTCACGGATCTCAGCGAGCTCCACCTCGTCGCCGTCGATTCGCCCACTGAAGGTGAAGCGGGCCAGGAAGACCCGGAGGGCGCCCGGATCCGGAAGCTCGTCGACACCGCTCCGGCTCGCCCCGGGCACCGTGTTGACCAGGGCGACCGTGAAGGCGAGGGTTTCGTCGACATCAGGGGCAAAATGCAATTTGACTCCTTACTCGCTCCAAGACTAGCGTCGTCAAGAGACTCCCAAAACCCCAGTTCGAAGGTGATTTTCGATGCGCACGCCACTCCCCCGCGGGTCCTCCGCCGGCCTCGTCATCGCCGTCGTCGCCGCCTTCACGTTCGGCACGTCGGGATCCTTCGCCGAGCCGCTGCTCAAGGCGGGCTGGAGCCCGGCGGCCGCGGTCACCGTCCGCGCCCTGACCGGCGGCATCCTGCTCGCTCCGCTTGCCGCCGTCCTGCTTCGCGGACGCTGGCGGACGCTCTGGACAGCCCGCTGGCGCATCCTCGCCATGGCCATGATCGGGGTCGCCGGCACGCAGCTCGCCTACTTCGCCGCGCTCGAGACCGTACCCGTCGGCACCGCGATCCTGCTCGAATACATGGCGCCGCTCCTCCTGGTCGCGTTCGCCTGGGCCACGACCCGCCGGATCCCACAGCTCGTCGTCCTCGCCGGCTCGGCTATCGCTCTGGTCGGCCTCATCCTCGTGGTCGCCCCCGGCGGAGGGAAGGCACCCGCGACCATCGGCATCCTCTTCGCGGTGTTGGCGATGATCGGCTGCGCCGTCTACTACGTCGTAGCCGCCGCCCCGAGCGATGGCCTTCCGCCGGTCGCCTACGCGACGGCCAGCCTGCTGATCGGCGGCGTCGTGCTGGGCGTGGTCGGCGCCTCGCAACTCGTGCCATTCGAGATGACGTTCGGCACGGTGCGGATGTTCGGCGGCACCGAGCCCTGGTGGCTGCCGGTTCTCGCGATCGGGCTCATCTCGACGGCCATCGCCTACACGACGAACATCACCGCGTCGGAGCTGCTGGGTTCGCGGCTGGCGTCGTTCCTCGGCCTGCTCGAGGTCGTGGCCGCAACGTTCTACGCCTGGATCCTGCTCGGCCAGGCGCTCGCCCTGCCGCAGCTGCTCGGGGGCGCACTGATCCTCGCGGGCATCGCCTTCGTGCGTGCCGAGCGCAAGCCCGAGCCCGAGCCCGAGCCCGCCCGGGCGGCGGCGCTTTCCGGCGCTGACGCCAGTCCGCGGACTACCGCCTCCGCCGGAAACACCCGTCCGCCGAAGCCGGCGAGGCTAGGCGGCGAGAGCTGAACGCAGAAACTCCACCATCCGCGTGACGAGCAACCGCCGGCTCTCCAAGCGGCGGTACTCGTGCCCCTCGCCCTCGAGCTCGAGGTAGTCGACCGGGGCCGCGCGAGCGCGGAGCGCCGCGACGACCTGGAGCGCCTCACCGATCGGCACGTTGGTGTCGAGCTCGCCATGCACGACGAGCAACGGCGCCGCGATGTCCGCTACTGAACGCAGCGGCGACAACCGCTCGAGCAGCGCCTCGTCGTCAACGGGATGTCCGTACTTCGTCGCTGCGGCGGCCGCGATCCAGGGTTCGGTGTCGCGGTAGAAGGTGGCGAAGTCCGACATGCCGCAGATGTCGATTCCGGCCGCGAACACGTCGGGCGTGAACGCCAGCGAGGCGAGGGTGGCGTAACCGCCGTAGGACCTTCCGGTGACGGCGATGCGAGAAGGATCCGCGATGCCCGCCTCCGCGAGGAACCCCGCGCAGTCCACCACGTCGTCGAGCGCCGCCCACCGCAGTTCGTGGTCGTCGGCGTGCACGAACTCCTTGCCGAATCCGGACGAGCCTCGGATGTTCGGCGCGAACACGGTGATTCCCGCGGCGACCATCGCCTGGTGCTGGGCGGAGAAGGTGGGGCGCTCCTGCGACTCGGGTCCGCCGTGCAGGTGGAGCATCGCTGGTCCGGGCGCGCCAGCGCCATCGCCACCCCGCGCCCGGTACAACCACCCCGTCAGCTCGACCCCGTCGCGCGCCCGGAACGTCTCGAGGGTCGGTTCGACGAGCCCACTCGGCACGGAGGGCCCGGCCGTGACACGCGACCACGAGTGCTGGCCCGTATCGAGGCGCCACAGCTCGCGAGGCCGTGTCGGCCCCTCTACGGTGAGGAGGACGCTGCGGCCGTCACGACTGAGCACCGGGTCGCTCACGACGAGCCCCGGCAGACCGTCGACAACCGAGCGCCGACCCGACGCCGTGTCGAACAACTCGAGCTCGCTGCGACCGGCGACATTCCAGACGAGGAGGAGCACGCGCCCGGCGTCGTCGGCGTCGAGCGCCTCCAGCTCGGCGTCCTCGCGGACCGCGAGCACCGTCGAGGTGCCCCTCCACCCGTGCGGCCCGATGGGCATGGCCACGAGCTGCCGCCGCGGGAGCCCCGCCTCGGTGGAGATGTAGGCGACAAGCGGTGAGTCCTCGCTCTCGGGCGAAGGGCGGATCAGGGCGGTCTCGGCGGATCCGGCCCACGGCGACGTGAGCAGAGGGTGATCGTCGTCGGTGAGCCGGTCGACGACCACGACGAACTCCCGCCCGCGCTGGCCGTCGCGCAGCACCACGAGCCGTTCCTCAGCCGACACGTCCAAAATGTGGATCAGCTCGCCGGTGGCAAGGTCGTCACGCTCCCCCGAGTCCGGGTCGACGAGGTAAGACCGCGCGGGCTGCTCCGGCTCGGTGGAGGGCAGCGTCACGACGACCCGGTGCCCGCTGCGGCTCCAGGGGCCGAGTTCGGCGTGCTGGTCGCGGGATCCTGCGATCCTCTGCGCCTCCGATCCGTCGGGCCTGACCACCCAGACCTGCTGGCGAACGCCACCATCGGTGGCGAGCGCCACCGCGAGCCAGGCGCTGTCGGCCGACCACGAGACGGCCACGACCGGATCCTCACCGACGGCGAGTCGGACGGGCGTCGGCAAGGCACTGGCACCGCCATCGGCGCTGTCGACCACCACGTCTTGCACGAACACCTCGGGAACCCCGAAGCGGTCACTCACAAACGCGACGCGGCGCGCGTTGCGGGTCATCGTGGGGCCCCAGGATCCCCAGGCCCCCACCAGGTCGTCGACCAGATCGGGGAGGACGGCGGCACGATTCAGGCTCACGACACGCCCTGCGCCTGCAGCCACATCTCGATGAGGGCGAGCTGCCAGAGGGCATTCGAGCCGAGCGTCGTCCGGGTCTCGTTCGGGTTTGTCAGCAGGCGTTCGACGGTCGCCGAGTCGAACAGGCCGCGCGCAGCCGCCGCGGGGTCGAGCAGCGCATCGCGCACCCGGGAAAGGTACGGACCTTCGAGCTGCCGGATGGCCGGCACCGGGAAGTAGCCCTTGGTGCGGTCGATCACAGCGTCGGGCACGATGCCGCGACTGGCACGCTTGAGCACACCCTTGCCGCCGTCGGCGAGCTTGAGGGACGGCGGGATCCGGCCGGCCAGTTCTACGAACTCGTGGTCGAGGAACGGCACGCGCGCCTCGAGGCCCCACGCCATCGTCATGTTGTCGACGCGCTTGACCGGGTCGTCGACCAGCATCACCGTCGTGTCGAGGCGGAGCGCAGCGTCGACGGCCGTGTCGGCCCCGGGATGCGCGAACTGCGCGCGCAGGAACGCCGATGGCCCGTCCGTTTCGGCCAACCACTCGGGATTGAGCAGGCGCGAGAGGGCGCTCCACGATCGGTCGGCGAAGACGGAGGCGTATGCCGGCTGCACGTCGTCTCGTGCAACGGACGCGAGCGGCGGGTACCAGTCGTAACCGCCGAGGATCTCGTCGGCACCCTGCCCCGACTGCACCACCTTCACGGAGCGAGACACCTCCTCGCTGAGGAGGTAGAACGCCACGCAGTCGTGGCTCACCATCGGTTCGCTCATCGCTCGGATCGCGCCGTCGATGCCGGGCAGCAATTTCGCCGAGTCGATCGGGATCCGGTGGTGATCGGTCTGGAACTCCTGCGCCACGATCGACGAATACTCGAACTCGTTGCCCGACTCCCCGCCCGCGGAGTCGAAGCCGATGCTGAATGTCGCCAGATCTTTCTGGCCGGCCTCGGCGAGGAGCGCCACGACCAGGCTGGAGTCGATTCCCCCGGAGAGGAGCACCCCGACGGGCACGTCCGACACCATGCGGCGCTTGACGGCGGTGCGCAGAGAGTCGATCACCGCCTCCTGCCAGTCTTCCTCGGTCCAGTCGGCGCGGGCCGGGTCGCGGGTGAACAGCGGCTCCCAGTACACGTGGTCCTCGAACGAGCCGTCAGGGGAAACCACACGCACCGTCGCCGGCGGGAGCTTT
>JAODMX010000095.1 GCA_025464735.1 Frondihabitans sp.
GGACGTGAGTGATCGACTGCACGTCATCTCGCTTCAGTTCGGCGATCCGAGTGAGGACCACGACCTGATCGTTAGGGCGCAAAGTCGAAAGAATCTGATCGTGTACGGCCGAACTACCGCGATCGTCGGCGGGATCCGTGGCTCCTGGCGCCTGCACGAGCCAGTTGACGCTCGCACGGCGGCACTGATGGATATTCCGTTCGACTCGGACGGAGCTCCTGGCGATGAAGGGGTTCCGCTAACAGGCCAATTTCGACTCGGCGATTTTGCTTTGCTCGGGCGCTTCCTCGACACGATTGCCGGCGGCGATGGCTGACGAACTAAGCCGGGAGGCGACGTTTATCGGCCAGGTTGCCTCGGTGCGGGGCGGCGTCGTCACGGTGCGCCTGCGAGAGACGCCGACAACTCTCGTCATGGTGGGTGGCCATGCGTACCGCGTTGGTCAGGTAGGCGCCTTTCTCCGGATCCCTCTCGGATATACGCAGCTCTACGGCGTCTGTACGCAGGTGGGTGCGGACGCGATTCCCTCGGCCGAGATTGGCGCGGACCCCTTGGCGCTGGAACGCGACACCGATCGCCGGTTGTCGGGCTTTCGCTGGCTCAGCCTCGCTCTATTCGGTGAGGCAGTTGGCGGAGCGTTCGACCGAGGCATTGGGCAATACCCGACGGTCGGAGACGAGGTGCATCTGGTCACTCCCCAGGATCTCGACGTAATCTATGCACGTTCCCAGCCGGGCGATGACGGCATCACCATCGGCCGAATTGCCGATTCCGACGGCATCCCGGCGTCGCTCAAGACGTCGGCCCTGGTGAGCCGCCATGCGTGCGTGGTCGGGTCGACTGGAGCGGGGAAGTCAAACCTCGTCGCCGTTCTCTTGGAGAGCCTGACCAAGGGGAACTATCCACGCGCACGCGTGCTGGTCATAGATCCCCACGGTGAGTACGGCGATGTCCTCGGTAATCGCGCACGTCGGATTGCGACAGGTCCTGAGAGCCGCGGTGATCCTTGCCGCCTCCGCGTGCCCTATTGGGCCTTGCCGCTGGAGCATCTGTTGGACCTCACTATGGGGGCGCTCCAGCCCGGCGTTCTCGAGGCTATTCGAGAGCGCGTTCGTGACATGAAGCTCGAGGCGTCGAAGCATCTCCGAAATCCGCCTCCGGTCGAGGCAATTACGGCCGACTCACCGATTCCATTCAGCGTACGCCGCCTGTGGTACGAGCTCGAGGACATCGAGCGCGCCACGTTCTCAGTAGCCAATGGGCAAACCGAGGAGAAGAAGCTGAAGCGGGAGGCCGATGGGAGTCCGAACACATTGACGCCTCCTGTGTATCCGGCCGCTTCGCCGTACAACCAAGAGCCGTACTTCAATCGCCAGAGAAGGAGTATTAGCCGTCAATTGGACATGCTGCGATCGCGGCTGCTTGATACGCGCTTCGCCTTTATGTTCGACCCCGACGATGCGCTGCACCCAGACTTGGAGGGCCGAATCCAAGAGGACTTAGGGGCACTCATCGCAAGCTGGGTGGGCAACGACAAGCAGGTGACGGTTGTCGACGTTTCAGGGATACCCTCGGACGTCATCGGCACCGTGGTCGGGACGATGATGCACATCGTCTATGACGCGCTCTACTGGGGCATGGAGCTACCTGTCGGCGGACGGCAGCAGCCACTGCTGGTAGTGGTCGACGAGGCTCACCGGTTCTTACCGGGTGGCGGTGGCGGGGTGGCCGCAGCGGTCTTCTCGAAGGTGGCCAAGGAAGGCCGGAAGTACGGCGTCGGACTCCTCGTCGTGACGCAGCGACCATCCGACGTCGACCCCGCGGTGCTGAGTCAATGCGGCACGATGATCGCTCTCAGAGTCACCAGTCCGAGCGATAAGGCGGCCGTCTCGGCCGTCGTGCCGGACGATCTCGGCGGTCTCACCGCTCTTATCCCGGCGCTTCGAACGGGCGAGGCCATCGTCCTAGGTGAAGCGATGCAGGTCCCGTCGCGAGTCCGCATAGACCGGGCCACTGTCAAGCCCGCGGGTGGGGATCCGGCGTTGCCCGGCGCCTGGCAGCACGGGCAACAGGCCAGTGCTGATGTGTATGAGGAGGCCGTAGGAAACTGGCGAGCGCAAACGACCGCTGCATCGCCGATGGTCGGCGCTGCAGTGTCGCCGAGTGACGGAACGCAAGACCAAGGCGAGACCGAGCAACCGAAGCACCCTAGTGAGGAGGGATCGTGAGCCCCGATATGACACCCGTCGACTCCAGCAACATCGTTCAGGTCGGCTATGACCCTGCCACGCAGGAGTTGTACGTCGAGTTTCTTGACGGCCGGACGTACGTGTACTCGCCTGTACCGGACGTCACGTACGACGAGTTCATGAACGCGGACTCGAAGGGCAGCTACCTGAACCGAGAGATCAAGCCAAACTTCGACTGCCGACCCCTCTAGGTCGACTTCCCGTGCGCGTCTGGAGGCTCAGACCCACTGAGGTCCAGCAAGCGTCCGAGCTGCCCGCTAGAGAGACCTCGATCTCTCTGCAAGGTCCTCGGGGGTCAATTGCGGCTGCGAGTCGAAGCGCGCCGGCTGATGGGTGTCTGGCATCGCGGGTCTAACGCCTGGGCCCGCGCGGCTCGCCGGGAGCGAATCCGGGGAGACAACCGCCCCCGACCCCGCCCCTCAACGACGAAGACCCCGCGATTTGCGGGGCCTTCTCCGAAGCGGCTGAAGGGACTCGAACCCTCGACCTTCTGCATGGCAAGCAGACGCTCTAGCCAACTGAGCTACAGCCGCGAGGGTCGGGGAGTATAGCCGAGGTATTCGTCATGGGCGGGCTCGCGGGTG
>JAODMX010000098.1 GCA_025464735.1 Frondihabitans sp.
GAACCGTTCGCCGATGGATCCATTCTTGATGAAATACCTAGTCATTCCGTCTCGATAGAACTGACCCTTTTGGCCCTGCGCATTTGTACTTGAACTCTCGTAGTGCAGCACGGCTTCTTCTCGAGCAAGCACGACTCGGCCACCGCTCTTTCGGACGCGCTCGCAAAAATCGACGTCCTCGAAATAGAGAAAGAACTCCTCGTCGAACCCGCCAACGCGATCGAAGTATTCGCGCGAAACCAACATGCAGAAACCTGAAACCCAATCGAACTCTAAAGCAGGGCCTTTCACGAGAGCCTCGCCATAGCCGCCGAGCGCTGAGGATCGAGAGAATGGGTTGGAAAACGCTTGAAGGGCTTTGCGCCGCCATTTGGGAGGAATAAGGTCGTCTATCCGCGTCCACGCCGCGATCTCTTTCACTAGGCTCGGACGCGGACCTCCCGCAATTCCGGGGCCACCGTCACCGTAGACCATTCGAGGCGCAACAATGGCCGCATCTTGGTCGAGTTGTACCTTCAGCAATTGCGCGACTGCCTCCGGTGACACGACGCAATCCGGATTGATGAGCAGTAGATCTCCGACCGGGTCCGCCCGATCGGCAGCCCGATTAACTCCGGCCCCAAAACCGACGTTTCCGTCGCCTTGCAAGACGCGAATACGGGGGTCACGAATGTCGCCCAAGGCTTGCTCAGTGAGCCCGCCTGAGGAGTTGTCCCAAACCACAATGTCGCATTGCGAAGATCGAAGCAGGGCCGAGACGCATCCCCGAATTATCGCTTCAGACTGATAAGCGACTATTACCGCCGTTAGTGACATCTATCGAGCCAGGCCTTCCACGAAATCATCCGCATAGTTCGCCCAAGTGAATCGAGCGCTTACGGTGTCCCGACCTGCTTGCCCGATCGCCGCCGCACTTTCGGCGTCCGCAATCAATGCGACAAGTGCGGCCGCGATTTCCTCCGAGCCATCGGCTATTCGAGCGTTTACCCCATCGACAAGGCCGACAGGCTCGGCAGCGGTTGAATTGACCACCAACGGGGACCCACAAGCTAGTCCGCGCAGGGCTTTCATGAGAATCCCCGCGTCCACGAGCGAAGGGGCCAGAACCGCGCTGGCCGAGAAATACTCTTCTTCAATGCTCTCTACACGGCCGACGATCGAGATACCGTTCCTGCCGCTCAATTCCTCGAGCCAAGCCGGCGCTCCGATTCCAACAATTCGGAGTTGCGCACGAGGAAGAGACTTGCGCACTAGGGGCATGACTTCTTGAATGAGTGACAACGCCATCAGGTTGTTGGGCGTCCGCCACATAGCTCCGGCAAAAACGAAGACAGCCTTGGGCAATTGGGATGTATCCCACTGGCGCTGAGGGATCGTCGTGCCAAGTCGGAGCCGCGAGGAGTTCCGGTTCATTGCGCCGATCGTCTCCACGTCGCGTGGTGAAAGCGCGAAGACGTGACTTGCTCGAGTAATTGCTGCCCTCTCCACGGGACGAACTCGGTAATACTCGAACCATCGATAGAGCCGACTGACTCCGCTTGCCTGCTTGACTTTCTCGTACCAAATCCTTGTGGTCACGTCATGCAGAGTGATCGACCAGCTCCCCGAAAGTGACCTTCCAACTTCCGCCGGCTGAAGGTACTCGACGTGCACGTGGGAGACATCGAGAAGCCGGGACAATTCCAGAAACTCACGCGTATTGACGCGGCGCCAATCTTTGCGAAGCGCCGCAGGGTACAAACCAAACAACCGAGCCACGGAGGGCCGGGCAGGGCTTGCTCGGTGATACGTGACGGGGTTCTCGTCATACCGGATTTCCACCGTCTCCCGCTGGCCAGGAGCGTAGACGTGGACCTCGAACTTAGCGGCGAGGGCCTTGATTGAACTAAGGGCGATGTCGTCCGCGGCGTGTCCGTGGGCCTCCAGCGGACTGTAGGGGGTCGCGATCAGAAGACGATCTTTGCTTGATTCGGGCCGGTGTGAGGAAAGAACCATGCTCACGGGACCTCGACCGCCATTGAGGGCGAGGCACGTAAAAATCGCCGAAGGAACGCCCGCGAATTCTTCCGAGCACGAAAAGCCACTACGAGGCCTCCGAGTCTGAGGGCAGCACGACCGCACGGAACGTCTTCCACAGAATCACCAGGTCGCCGGTAATCGACCAGTTTTCGACGTAGAAGAGGTCGAGGCGAATGGCGTCTTCCCAACCGAGAGATGACCGACCGCCTATCTGCCAAAGTCCGCTCATACCGGGCTTGAGCAGCAGGCGTCGATGGGCCGCAGCGTCGTACAACTCGACTTCGCCCTGGCGTTGCGGACGCGGGCCGACAAGGCTCATGCTGCCGAGAAACACATTGAAAAGCTGTGGGAATTCATCGAGGGAATGCCGTCGGAGAAATCGGCCGATCCGCGTTACTCGCGGATCGTTTTCCACCTTAAACAGGGGGACTTCCGACCGCCCTTGCTTCGTCAGTAGCTCCGCGAGATCGTCGTCGGCATTCTGGTGCATGGAACGGAATTTCAGCATACGAAATGAGTCTCCATTGAGACCAATGCGCTCTTGCATGTAGAGCATGGGTCCGGTGGACGACAGCTTGACCAGGAGCGCAAGTACAAGGAGGAGCGGCGCCAGAGCGACAATCAGCGTGGTCGAACCGACAATGTCAAACGTCCGCTTTGCGATTAGCTTTCCGCCGTCATAGCGAGGTGTCTCGACGTGGATCAGCGGGAGCCCGGCAACGGGACGCGTCCTGATCCTCGGACCACCAATGTCAGTTAGGCTCGGCGCCACGATGAGGTGTTGTCCTCCCGCTTCAAGACCCCAGCCCAGTTCCCGAATTGCTCGCGGGCCAAGCTCCGACGAACCTGTGATGACCACTGTGTCCGCACCTGTAAATTCGAGGGCCTCAAGCGCGGTGCTCATTGGGCCGGCGATCGGAACCGCTGTGCCGGGCAGCGTCGAGCCCTTGACTCCGCCCGGTGTACAGGCGCCAATGACGTGATAACCCTCTCGAGGATTTCTGGCGAGTTCGTTGGCAATGTGTAAGGCCGATTCTTCGGATCCGACGAGCAGAACCTGAGCGCTGAAGCTGCCCTGGTCGCGCTTGACAGAGAGCCATTGCCGCCACATCCATCGAGAGAAAAGCAGTACGAGCACACCCAAGGGCAGCGCGATCAGGATGTATCCGCGAGCCAGATCGATCTTGAGCAGATAGGCGACGATTGCTATGAGTCCGAAGAGTCGTATGCTGCAGTCGACGATCTGCCGATACTCTCCCGAGCCGCCCCCGATAACGCGGTAATCCCGAGTGTCGTAGAGACCAAGCATCGCCATCCAGGCAAGGATCACGATGACAGAGACAGCCGTGTAACCAATTGCCAGATTGTTCAGGTTGCCTCTGATCCCGACGTTTCGACTGTCGAACCCGAAGTAAGCGATCTGCACGCCAAAGACGACCCAAAGCAGCACCAGGAGATCAGTTGCGCGGAGTCGACGTGCGTACTGAAGCGTCCAGCCGTGAGTCGTACCCCCGCCCGAAAGGGGCACAGATCCGGCAGGAGCGTTACTGCGGCTCCGAGTCGACCCGGCCCCCGGGCCGGTCACCACGTCGCACCCCCGTCGCTCGAGATCATCGTGGAGTCGCCGGCCCACAACCACACGCTCGAGCCCGCGCTCGCCAGGGCGACATCGGAGGCGGAGAGCGAGGCGGCACCACCTTTCGGCGTCGCGCAGCCGAGGTTCGCGGGCGTCGACGACGCTCCCACCGGCAGTGCGAGCGACTCGATGTCGATTCCGCTGCACCCGGTCACTCCCGTCCGCGCCACCAGGAACGCGCCCGACGTCGGGTCGACGGCGACGAGACCTGACAGATCGAGCGAGGCCCAGGATCCTGCGCCCTGACGCACTCGGAGACCGTCACCGCAGAGCACAACGGTCTGAGTCGCCCCCTCGATCACACGCTCGGGGCTTGCGCAGGGTGAAGCGACCTTTCCCGACGAAAGGTGCACCGAGCCGTCGGACGGCGAGAGGTACGCCGACGAGGCGACGTCGCTCGGGGATGACTTCCAGAACTGGCCGTTGGTATAGCTGACGCTGGCCGCCAGGGCGCAGCTCGCTCCGCGCCCGCCGACGACCGTGTCGCGAGAGGTGCCGGCACTGAGCGACACGACGTCGTCGAGAGCGTTCGAACCGAGGTCGACCGTCTTCCAGGTGGAGCCACCATCGGTGCTGCGTTCGACCTTGGCTCGGGTGGCGGCGGTCGTGCCGGCGACGCCGCAGGTCCCCTGGCTCACACGCCAGGCCTCCGTCGCGCTCACGGCCGACAGCAGAGGGACTTCGCTGATCGTCGACGACGCGGGTGCGGCAGTCCCCGTGGCGGAGGGGGTCGGGCTCGGGGTCGATTCTGGAATGGGTGTGGCCGGGCTCGAGAACGTCGGGATCGGCCCCGGAGACTGCTGCGGCCTGGCTCCCACGCCATGCACGGCTATCAGAACAAGCACGATGTCGAGCACCACGAACGCTGCGAGACCCGCGAAGACGACGAAGCGTCCGCGAGTCTCGAGCAAGGGTGTTCGCTCCCCCCGCGGCCCTCTGGCCATTACGCGTCGACCTGTCCCGTTGTTTCTCCGGACGGCTGGCCCGGTGGCCGCCCAGGCGCGCTGACGTCGCGCAGAGCATCGACCAGGGCCTCCACGTCGTGATTGATCTCAGCGGCCGTCCGCTCGTGCACAGCGAGGCCACGCCCGTACGGGTCGACGATGTCGTCGTCAGCCTCGTCGTCGAGCGGCACTGTCAGGCCGCGTGCCGCAGCCACGGAGGCAACCAGGTCACCAGGATCCAGCCACCCGGCTCGATCCGCAGGCCCCACCACGGCGAGGAGGCGCGTGAGCTGACGAAGGGTGAACGTGTACCGCGAAGCACGCGGCAGCAGCTTCACCACGGCAGCGCGATGCGCGCGCGTCGCTGTCACGACGAGGTGGGCTTCGGCGATCATGCCCGCTTTCAGCGGGCGCGACAGATGCCCGTCGGGATTTCCGCCATAGTGGCGCGACAGGTTGGCATCGGTCTCGTCCATCGGAGCGCCCTCGTCGGCAACGGTGCCGGCGCTCGAGATGGAGTACGGACGATCCGAAGCGACGAGGCGTGCCCGAAGCAATTGCTCAGCCAGGGGCGAGCGGCAGATGTTGCCGGAGCAGACCGTCAGGATGACGAATCCGGAGCCGTCGGGCCTCACGGCGCCGCCCGACGCGTAAGGGCCGCCTCCACTCGTTCGCGAGCGGTCTGCTTCTCGGCGGTCTCGTCCTGGGAATCGACGTACCCGTATCCGGAGGCGTACCCGTACCGGCCGTAGCCGTACGCGTCAGGGCCCTTCGTCGGCATCATCGTGAGCACGAAACCCGACACCGGTGCGCCGACGTTCTCGAGGGTTGCGATGGCTCCGCTCACCTGATTCTTGAGGGTCCTGCCCGCCGCGATGACCACGATGGCGCCGCTCGCGTTCTTGGCGAGGATCGCGGCGTCGGTCACAGGCAGCAGCGGCGGCGCGTCGAACAGGACGTACTCGTAGTGCTCTTCGAGCGTCTGAATGAGCTTCTGCATCTGACGCGACCCGAGCAACTCGGAAGGATTCGGCGGGATCTGCCCCGCAGGCAGCACATGCAGGTTGCCCTTGCCCCACGGTTGCGTGGCATCCTGCAGGTCGGCGCGCCCGATGAGCACGTCGGTGAGGCCGACGGCTCCTTCGAGGCCCATATAGGTGGCGAGTTTCGGTCGACGCAGGTCAGCGTCGATGACGATCACCCGGTATCCGGCGTTCTCGAGGGTGATCGCAAGGTTGGCGACAGTGGTGCTCTTACCCTCGGACTGGATCGAGCTGGTCACCACGAAGGTGCGGGCGCGGCCCTCGAGATCGAGGAACTGCAGGTTGGTGCGGAGAGTCCGGAACGATTCCGACCGCGGGCTCCGCGGATCGGCGTGCACGATGAGCGGCCGGGCGGACGCCTTCGCGTCGAAGGCGATCCCTCCGACGATCGGCGCGTCGCTGAGCCGCTCGACGTCGGCCTCGTTGTGCACCCGGGTGTCGAGGGTCTCGCGCAGCACGGCGATACCGACGCCGAGCGCCAACCCGATGAGCAGGCCGAGGATCACGTTGAGCGGCACCTTGGGGCTGACCGGCGCGAGAGGCACCTGCGCCTCGGCGACACGAGTCAGCTTGACCTCGGAGGTGTCAGAATTACCGGTGGACTCGATCTGCTGCACGACGTTGGTCAGACTCTGCGACGTGGCATTGGCGATGTCGGCGGCCTCCGTCGCGCTGTTCGACGTCGCGGTGATCTGAATCAGCGTCGTGTTGAGCGGGTTGCTGGACGAGACCATCTCTGCCAGCTGGGCCGCCGTGAGTTTCAGCTTGAGACTCGATGCCACCGGAAGCAGCA
>JAODMX010000129.1 GCA_025464735.1 Frondihabitans sp.
GGACGTCTCCGAACCGCAACGAATCGAGGGCCGTCTCCCCCTGGCCGCCGAGGGGCACGTCGAGAACGACGATGTCCGCCGGTCGGCCGGGCTCGAGGACGCCGACGTCGAGACCGTACCGCCCCGCCACCGCTCCGCTGGCGAGCGACAGCGCCACCGCGGGATCCATGCCGGCGAGGGCCACGCTGTAGGCGATCGTCCGCAGGATCCCGAGGGGAAGGATCCCGGTCCCCGACGGGCTGTCGGTTCCGAACTGGAGACGCTCCGGCACTCCCAGCTCGAGGATCCGCTCGACGATGCGCGTCAGGGCGAAGGTGTTCCCCGCCTGCACGACTTCGAGGACGGCGTCCGTGTGGGCGAGAACCTCATTCATCTCGGCGAACGGCCGCGCAGTGGGGCCACCGTTGGCGTGACAGACCACATCGGGTCGGAGCTCCAGCACCATGTCGCTCGCCACGACGTGGGATCCCGGCACCGACGCGCCACCCACGTGCATGGGCAGAACCCACCCGCGCGCCCGCGCTTGCTCGAGGGGCCCGCGGATGAGATCGGGATCCATGCTGGATCCGAGTCCGATCTCGCCCACCAGGTGCACACCCGCCTCCGCCATGTCGTCGAAGTCGGCGGGCGTCAGGTCGGGCTCCATGAGGACCGCTCCCCCGTGCAGCTTCGCTCCGCCCGGTCGGAAGCCGATCGAGCTCTGGGCCGCAGCCATGGCGATCGACTTGGCTCCGAGTCGGGTTCGCTTGCGCCCCGGCCAGTGGGTCTCGCCGGCGGAGATGAGGGTCGTGACGCCGCCGTTCAGGTGGGCGTTCATCCACCCGAGCGTGTTCTGGCGCGGCGTGAAGTCACCGAGCACCGGATGCGTGTGCGGATCGATCAGACCGGGCGCGATCACCGCGCCCCCGACGTCCACGGTACGGTCGACGCTGGTGTCGAGCTCGGACTCGCGCCCGACCGCCACGATCGTTGCGTCGTCGATGACGACCGCATCGGCGTCGAGAAGGGGGCTGGCGAGGTCGCCGGAGACGACCGCGGAGGCACCTCGAACGAGTGTGCGCATCAGCGGAGCCCGTCGTTCCCGGTGGCCTGTTCTTCGGTCAGACCGCCGACGCGCGCATGGAGGCGCGGACCGTTGGAGGCGGCGAGCGCCACGACGATCTCGTTCGCCCGCGGTGCGTCGCCCACTCGGAACTCGACAGCATCGAAGTGCGTGCGGATCATCATGGCCTTCTTGTGGTGCAGCGGGATATCGATGGTCGCCCCCTGCCCGCCGCGCTTCTTGGCGCTCGGGAGGATCGAGACGCCACCGGAGACCTCCCGGGTCGGTGCTCCGAACCGAGGGTGCAGCAGTGCGGCGATGTGCTCCAGCTCGCCGTTCTCGCCCACGATGCCGGCTTTGCCGTAGGAGGCGAGGTCGCCGTCGAGCAACTCGACGGCGCGCTGGGTGAAGACGCGCCCGAGGACGTGGCCGGCATCGGCGAGGAGGTCGAGCTCCGGTGAGAATCGCCCCGCGTAGGGGTTGATGAGGATCGCGCCGACAACCACGTGCCGCGACGGTGTCTCGGCTGCGTAGTCTCCGTCAGCGTTGATGTCTTCGATCTGGACGACCCATTTGCGAACCGTGACTTCCAGGTTCTGCTCGGCATCTGTGAACAACGACACGGTGACTCCTCTTCATTTGGCGTAGCATGCTACTCAGTCAGTAGGATGCTACCCGAATGGAGAGGGACATGATCCCCCGCACTGCCGTACTCATGATCGACATGCAGAACACCTACCTCGAGCAGGATCGTCGCGATCGTTTTGGCTGGCCGCCGATCTACCGGCTCGACGAGACCATCGACGAATGCGTGTCGCTGGTCGCTGCGGCCAGGGCCGAGGCGGTGCCCGTCATCTTCACCAGGGCGGTCAGCCGCGTCGACGGAGCGGACACGATGCCCGCGATCGCCGCGCTGGCCCGCTCGGTCGGATCCGATGAGGATCCAGTGGAAGACGAGACCGCATGGTCGTCCGAGATCATGGACGCCCTGGCCCCTCGCGAAGGCGAGATCGTCCTGAACAAACCGCGCTGGGACGCCTTCTTCGCCACCGAGCTGGAGAACATCCTCCGCAGCCTCGACGTCAACCGCCTGCTCATCGCAGGGCTGCAGACGAACGTCTGCATCGACTCGACGACGCGGGCCGCGCTCATGCGCAACTTCGCCGTAGCGATCCCGGAGGATGCCGTCTCCACCGATAGCAAGCACCTTCACTATGCGGGTCTCGATGCCCTCCGCATCCTGTACGCCGAGGTGGCGCCGTGGCGCGAACTCCTGACCCCGGAGGCGGACTGGACAACGCGGCTCCTCCAGATCGGCTACGGCCGCAAGTACGACGACCTGCCGCACCCGGCCGAACCGGAGGCCACGACGATCGCCGGGGACGCCACCCGTGTCGGCTGATCGCAATGCCCCCGACCGCCTGGCCGTGGTCACGGGAGCCAGCTCCGGCATCGGCGCGGCGACCGTGCGACGATTCCGTTCCTCCGGCTGGGACGTCGTGGCGGTCGCCCGCCGGGAGGATCGACTGGCCGACCTCGCCCGCGAGACGGGCTGCGACTTCTACGCGGCAGACCTCACCGACGCTGGCCAGCTCGACGCTCTGACCGAGTTCGTGGCGGGCGTCGGCACTCCCACCACGCTCATCAACAACGCCGGCGGCGCACGCGGGAACGACAGCGTCGAAACGGGCAAAGCGGACGACTGGAGGTGGATGTTCGAGGTCAACGTCATCGCAACCCAGCAGATGACCGCACGGATGCTCCCCCTGCTTCGAGCTCACGCCCGCGAACACGGACACGCTGACATCGTGACCGTCACCTCGACTGCCGGTCACGTCGCCTATCGGGGCGGCGCCGGCTACAACGCGTCCAAGTTCGCCGAGCACGCTCTGATGAGCGTGTTGCGCCAGGAGCTGATCGGCGAACCTCTGCGGGTCATCGAGATTGCGCCGGGCATGGTGCAGAGCGAGGAGTTCTCGCTCAACCGGTTCGCCGGTGACCGATCGCGGGCCGATGCCGTCTATCAGGGAGTTCCGGATCCTTTGTCACCGGACGATGTCGCCCTGGCCATCGTGCAAGCGGTCGGACTGCCCAGCCACGTGAACCTGGAGCTCGTCACCGTCAAGCCCGTGGCGCAGTACAACAGCTTCCTGACCGCCCGAGCGCCGCTCACCGTCAAGTAGCGGACAGGCAAGTAACGATCAGGTGCTCGAGCTAGCGCTCGAGTTGGGTCTGACCGCCGTCAACAAGAAACTCGGCGCCCGTCGAGAAGCTCGACTGGTCGGAGGCGAGAAAGAGGACCGTCTTGGCGACCTCCTCAGGCAGGGGGATGCGCCCCAGGCGGTTCATCGCCGCGTCGTCAGTGAGGCCCGGCACCATGTCGGTCTTCATGGCGGCCGGGTGTACCGAGTTCACTCTGACGCCCGACCTGGCAAGCTCGGCCGCCGTCGACTTCGTGAGCCCGCGAAGCGCGAACTTCGACGCGACGTAGCCGTGCAGGGCGTGGGAGGCCTGAATGCCGTAGTTGGACGACACATTGACGATCGAGCCCGATTTCTGACGTTCCATGAGGGGGGCTGCGTACTTCGTGCCGAGGAACGCACCGGTGACGTTGATTGCCATGATGTCGTCGAAGTCGGCCCGGCTGAAGGTTTTCAGGGATCCTCGTCGGAGGACGCCGGCGTTGTTGACGAGGATGTCGAGCCGACCGAATCGGGCGTCGATCATCGCGATCGCCCGCTGCCAGTCGGACTCGTCGCGCACGTCGAGATGCGTGAACGTACCGGCGTCGCCGAGAGCGGCAGCCGTCCGTGCGCCCTCGTCGTCGAGGATGTCCCCGATGACGACGGAAGCCCCTTCCGCAACGAACAGACGGGCGGTCGCCGCGCCCAGACCCCGCGCACCGCCTGAGATCAGGGCGACTCTGCCGCTCAGTTCCACGCTGGCTCCCTTCAGCCTCGTCGTAGCATGCTATTCGACGGGTCCGCGGGGAGGCGCACTTTCTCCGACGTGTTCGAAACTGGAAGACTGGCTCAATGACCGTCACCGATTCCACAGCCACCCTGCAGCCCGACCTCGGTGACATCCCGGCGTCGATCTACCTGCCCGCCTCGCTGCCCAACGTGCTGTGGGGGCGACTCCCCTGCGAGGCGGACTCCCCGGTGTTGACCGTGGCCCCGGGCACCGAGGTGACGATCGACACGATCAGTCACGAGGGGCTCCTGGACGATCAGGGGCGCGACCCGGTGGCATTCTTCGCCCGGCACGGCATCGCGCGAGCCGACGTCCTCGACGATGCAATCGCGGTGGCCGCTTCCACAGGTCTTCGCGACCCCGCGGTCGACGGTCCGCACGTCGTCACCGGCCCCATCGCCGTCGAGGGAGCAGAGCCCGGAGACCTCCTGACGATGACCCTGATCTCGGCGGTCCCGCGAGTGCCCTACGGGGTGATCTCGAACCGACACGGGCGGGGAGCCCTCCCGGAGGTCTATCCGCTCGACGGGTCGACCGTGAGCACCTTCGCGGCCGTGGCCGAGCGCTCCGACGGAAGCCTCGTCGGAACCCTCCCCCTGACCCCCGGTGGCGACCACGAAGTCACATTCCCCCTTCATCCCTTTCTCGGGATCATGGGTGTCGCCACCGCAGGCACCGAACGTGCGCATTCTGTCCCGCCCGGGCTGCACGGCGGCAACATCGACATCAACCTGCTCGTCGAGGGCACGTCGCTCCATCTCCCCGTCCAGGTGCCGGGGGCACTGGCGTATGTCGGCGACCCCCACTTCGCGCAGGGTGACGGTGAGGTCGCACTGACGGCGATGGAGGCGTCGCTCCGCGTCACGCTCCGATTCGACCTGATCAAGAGATCGGATGCAGTCGCGGCATTCGGTGAGATCGTCGGGCCGCTGGCCGAGACGCCCGAGTTCCTCGTCCCGACCGGTCTGAGCGAAGACCTCGACGAAGCCGTCCAGAAGTGCGTCACAGCCGCCATCGCCCTGCTCCATGCCCGATTCGGCATGGACAAGACCCTCGCCTACGCCTACCTCTCGGCGGCGACCGACTTCAACATCTCGCAGGTGGTCGACCTCGTGAAGGGCGTCCACGCTCGGATCCGGGTGGCCGACTTCCCGGGGTGAGACCCCTATCACCTATGGCACTTTATGCGTGTTTTCTTCTACGCACTCGGTCATGGTTTGTGAACGTGGCGCCGAATGAGGACAGCAAGCTTTCGACTATCAACCACGGCTGGCGCCGTTCGCCTGTTCGCGACCTTTGCAGCGAGGTCATGGAGGTATCGAGCCGCGTCGCTCCGCGCTCCGATAATTCCGGGTTGGTCGAGGGTCCATCCGCCGACGGCCTCGGCACCATGTTCATCGAGAACGTGGAGCAGATTCGACACGTCGATGATGTCTTTCGGCGTCTGCGCACCTCGGTCGTGCCAGGCGTAGGCCTTGAGGACAACGGCGGCTTCGACAGTGGGGACCAAAACCGATGCAGAGATCTCGCTCCCATCTTGCAGCGTCATCTGTGCGTCAATGCGGAGCGGTGTACCAAGCGCGACAGTGAGCCCCGGCGTCGAGTCGAATCCCCGTCCACCTCGAATCTCGTCTGTGAACCTTCCGACGAAGTTGGGGATCAGCAAGTCGATGATCGGGGAGGGCTTCGCGTGCCCGAAGACGTATCGGTTACCACTTTCGGCCTTGTATCCCGCCGCAACAAGTTCTCAGTGTGCATGGTGCCATCGTCAGCGAGCTCGAGGGTGATTCCTCCGTCAGCGTCACTGGTTCGACGGTCGATGAATCCCGGGCTGGGGAACGCCGCCGCAATGAGGCCGACCATCTGCCCGCCGATGACGCGTGCCTCCGGGTGTCCCGCGAGAATCTCGGCAAGGTCGTGAAGCGCACGGTAAGCGGCATCGTCCTCCGGTCCGGTGGCGACGAGATACGCCCGCAGGGGCTCACCCACTGGTCGTGTTCTCGTTGATGCGGTTGATGTCGAGGACGGAGTTCCAGACAAGGTCAGCGGCTTCGACCTGGTCACCGGTTGTGCCGGTCGAGGTGACATCCCACGCGGTGAGAATGGCGTCAGCGTAACCGGCTCCGACACCGAAGGCCTTGGCTGTGGCGAAGATTGTCCGGTCGGCCGGCACTGTCACCGATGTCGTGTAGTCGTCGCTAGACGCCATGGCGAAGCCGAGGCGCGCGGGGTCGATGCCTGCTTCCAGGTAGACAGTGACGTGTTCGGGTTTTCGCCAGGCGTACACCTGGCTGGCGGCGAGGTCTCCCGAAACTATCGCGCCAGGATCACCTCGGAACGCGCTCGCCTGGGCGAGGAGATTCGTGTCGTGCCACCAGTAGGTGGTCATTCCGCCCGGGCCGGGGTAGTCGTCTCTGCAGAAGCAGAGTAGGGCGTCAGGGTCAGCAGCGGTGATTCCCGCGTGGGTGGTCTCGACCAGGTCGCCGAGACGCGTGATCGCCTGGGAGACTCCCGACTGGGTGAGGCCGAGGGTCTCGGCGAGGTCCGCTTGCTTTCGGAAAGGCGCGCCAAGCAGGAGTGCGCGAGCGACGGCGAACTGGCCGTAAGGGCGCCGCCCCCGGGTCACGGCCCTGGTGCGTTTGTTAGGTAGGGCAAGGTGCAGGCTCCCGTCGAGCCAGATCGATAGGGAACTCTGTTCGAAGACGATGAGGCGGCCGTCGTCGTGTGCGGCTTTCGCCAAAGTAGGTGTGACGCGGTCAACGATGTAGAGAACGCGGTCTTCGTCGCCCACCCGTCGGAGATCGTCTACGACATTGGCGGGGGTCGGTTTGCGCCGAACCCGGCTGAGGAAGACCCGCCGGCCGTCTTCGGTGCGGAACGTGTCCGGTGTGTCCGGGAACATGGTGAGTCCAGCGGCCGCGAGTTCGCCGAGAACGTGACTGGTGTCCATGCGTCCTCCTCAATATAAGAATAGACGCTCATCGTGTCTTTTCTTATCGAGGTGTCCATTTCCGCGCTGCGGGCCCCTCGGCGCAGGACGATGGCGACGATCGCATCGTCAGCGTCGCAGATGACGAATCGCCCACGTCTTCAAGGCTCTCGGCGATCCCACCCGCGTGCGCCTCCTCTCGCTCATCGCTGCCAGCACAAACGGCGAGGCCTGTATTTGCGACCTGACCGTACCGGTGGGGCTGTCACAGCCGACGGTGTCACACCACATGAAACAGCTCGTCGAGGCCGGTCTCGCGACGCGAGAGCAGCGCGGCAAGTGGGCCTACTACCGCGTCGTCATGGAAGCCCTCACCTCCAGCGCTGAAGGTCTCCTGCCTAACCGACAGACTTCAGGATCCTGACGATCGTCACACGCCTGAAACGTCCGTTGCACTATTCTGGAGAAGTGAAACAAGCCTTTCAGCCCGTGAACCCGCCCGCGCGACTCCTCATGGGCCCCGGCCCGATCAACGCCGACCCGCGAGTGCTGCGTGCCATGTCGACCCAGTTGGTGGGCCAGTACGACCCGTGGATGACCCAGACGATGGACGAGACGCAGGTGCTCTACCGTCAGGTCTTCCAGACCGCGAACGAACAGACGATGCTCGTCGACGGCACGTCGCGCGCGGGCATCGAGGCCGCCCTTGTCTCGTTGATCGAACCGGGCGACCGCGTCCTGGTTCCGATCTTCGGACGCTTCGGGCACCTTCTCCGCGAGATCGCTGAGCGAGCCGGCGCCGAAGTGCATGTCATCGAGGCGCCCTGGGGCCAGGTCTTCACCCCCGAGGCCATCGAAACGGCGATCGAGGCGGTCTCGCCGAAGCTGCTCGCCGTGGTTCACGGCGACACGTCGACGACGGTCGCGCAACCCCTCGACGAACTCGGCGCGATCTGCGAAAAACACGGCGTGCTTTTCTACACCGATGTCACGGCCTCCCTGGCCGGCAACCCGTTCCACACCGATGACCTCGGTCTCGACGCCGTGACGGCCGGCTTGCAGAAGTGCCTCGGCGGCCCCTCGGGCTCCTCCCCCGTGACCTTCTCCCCGAAAGCCGTCGCCGCGATCACGGCGCGCAAGTCGATCGAGGCCGGTATCCGTGTCGACGGCGACACCGTCAACGCGCACCCGATCCGCTCCAACTATTTCGACCTGGCGATGATCTTCGACTACTGGGGGCCCCAGCGGCTCAACCACCACACCGAGGCCACGTCGATGCTCTACGCGGCCCGCGAGTGCGCCCGGTTGATCGTCGACGAGGGAATCGACGACACTGTCGCCAGGCACGAACTCCACGGCCGCGCGATGCTCGAGGGCGTCCGAGGTCTCGGTCTCACCGTCTTCGGCGACCTTGCGCACAAGATGAACAACGTCACCGCCGTCGTGATCCCCGACGGTGTCGACGGGGACGCCGCGCGGTCGGCGCTCCTGTCCGACTTCGGTGTCGAGATCGGCACGTCGTTCGGCCCTCTGCACGGCAAGGTCTGGCGCATCGGCACGATGGGGTACAACGCGCGGAAGGACACC
>JAODMX010000147.1 GCA_025464735.1 Frondihabitans sp.
GTTCGGCTCGGTGTTCATCCTGATCCAGTTCCTGCAGGTGGTGCAGGGCAAGACCCCGCTCGGCGCCGGTGTCGCGACGATGCCCTGGACGCTCGCGCCGATGGTGATCGCCCCGCTGACCGGAATCATCGCGCCTCGGGTGGGAACCAGGATCCTGATCTTCGCCGGTTTGCTCCTCCTCTCGGGCGGTCTCTTCGAGATCGGCCTCACGATGAACGCCAATGTCACCTACCTGACGCTGCTTCCCGGCTTCCTCCTCGCCGGTATCGGCATGGGCCTGGTCTTCGCACCGCTCTCGACGGCCGTGCTGGTGAACATGGGCCAGGACGATCACGCCAAAGCCTCCGGCACCAACTCCACCCTGCGTGAGATCGGGGTCGCCCTCGGCATCGCCGTGCTGACCGCGGTGTTCACCGGGGCGGGCGGGCAGCTGACGCCGACCGGATACGTGTCGGCGGCCGTACCGGCGGTGATTGTCGGAGCGAGCGTGCTGCTCGGGTCCGCGCTGCTCGCGCTGCTGCTGCCCTCGGGAATCGTGCGGCGCTCGGCCGAGCCATCGTCCGCCGAGGTGGGTGCCCCGGAGCTCGCACCCGCGCCCGTCGGCTGACCGACGCGTCGGGGCGCGCGCCCGCCGTCATGCCGCTGGCGGCGCGGCATAATCGAGGGGTGACAACTGATTTCGGGCTGACCGTCGAACACGTCGAGTGGAACGATCCCCGGGCCGAGGCCCTGCGCGACGTCATGGAGTCCGAGATGAGCGAGCTCTACGCCGACAAGCAGGGCGATGCGACTCCGGAGCAGGCCGACGCGCTTCACCGGGCCCTGGCCGTGGACCCTGCCAGTGTCTTCGTCACCGTGCTCGTCCTGGATCGTGACGGGACACCGGTCGCCCACGCTGCCCTCAAGGAGCTTCGCTCTGAGTGGGAGATGAAACGGGTCATCGTCGACGCGTCCCGGCGTGGCCGCGGAATCGGCGCGCTTCTCATGACCGAACTCGAAAGGGCGGCGCGGGCCGGGGGAGCGCGGCGCATCATCCTGCAGACGGGTGATCGGCAGCAGGACGCGGTGCGGCTCTACGAGCGCTCCGGTTACACGCCCATTCCCGTTTACGCCCCCTACCTCGACACGATCCCGTTCTCCCTCTGCTTCGAGAAGGTGCTCGACTAGCCGCTGCTTCTGCCACGGGGAGTGCGCGACGCGGCCGTGTAGTCGCCCGCGTTGGCAAGTCAGGCATTTTGCGCCGCGGAGAGCCGCGGGTCGAGGCGCGCAGGCAGCTCCGCTGACAGATCCCCTGAGTTCGCGCCGCGGAGGCCGCGGCTTCTGGCGAACCGCCGGGGGCGACCGCCGCGACGCGACCACCGGGAGGATGAGACGCTCCGCATGGGCACGAACGGACACGCCGCCACCCGGGTGGGTGGCGGCGTGTCCGTTGGCGCGGTGGGTTACTTCGACGAGGTGAGGTCGTAGACGGTGACCCCGTCGACCGTCTTCGAGGTGAAGTTCGCCTTCACCCAGGCCGCGATCTTCGAAGAGTCGCTGCTTCCTCCGTTCGAGGCCCCGACGGATCCTGCGACGTAGTAGTGGATCTTGCCGGCCTTGACGTAGGCCTCGAACTTGGCCAGGGTCGGCGACGGGTCGCTGCCGTTGAAGCCGCCGATCGGCATCACCGAGTAGCCGGTCGCGAGCTGGTAACTTGCCGCGCTCGTAGACCCGGTGGTGGCTGCCACCCAGGTGTACTTCGAGGCGTCGGTCTCGAGCAGCTTCTTCAAGGCGGTACCCACCGACGTGCCGGAGATGAGGCTGTTGCCGCCGGCCTTAGCGCCCGATTTCGAGCCGGTCGGTGCGGCGCCTGCCCTGGTGCCTGTGGGAGCGGTACCGCCCTTGGTGCCGGTGGGCATCGTCCCGCCCTTGGCGCCCGTTGGAGCAGTTCCTCCCTTCGTGCCGGTCGGAGCAGTCCCGCCCTTGGTTCCGGTCGGTGCGCCGCCGCCGCCCATTCCGCCGCCCATCGACGACGTGACGCTGGGACCGGCTGTCGGAAGCGACCCCGTGTGGGAGGTCATCGCGGTGTCGATGCTGTAGGCCGTCGGGCCGCCGAGGGCCGCGATCAACGCGACGCTGATAGCCACGGCCGAGAGGCGCCTGTTGAGCCTGGGCACCATCAGGAGCGCGGCGGCGATGATGCCGGCGCCGAGGACGACGAACTTAAGCCACGGCAGGAACGAGGAAGAGAGCGTCAGCGTGTAGTAGGCCCATCCCGCTGTCCCCACCACGGTTGCGGCGAGCAGAAGGCGAGACCACAGGGCTCCGCGGCGCTCCCAGAGGAGTCCGGCGCCCATGGCTGCCGATCCTGCGATCGCTGGGGCGAGTGCGACGGTGTAGTACGCGTGGAAGATTCCGCCGGCGAAGCTGAAGGTGAGCCAGGTCACGATCATCCAGCCTGCGAAGAACAGGACGAGCGCACGCTTGGCATCGACTCGGGGTCGCTTCCAGAGCATCACGATCGCGGCGACGACCAGGACGAGTGCTGCGGGAAGGAGCCAGGAGGCTTGGCCGGCGAACTCACTTCCGAACAGTCGCAGGATCCCGGTGGCTCCCCATTGCCCCGAGGTGGTCGTGGTCGTGCCGGTTCCTCCGGTGACGCTCCCGGTCTCGTTTCCGGTGAGACGGCCGAAGCCGTTGTAGCCGAAGGTGAGTTCCAGGAAGCTGTTGGTCTGCGAGCCGCCGATGTAAGGACGCATGGAGGCCGGAGTCAGCTCGACGATCGCGACCCACCAGCCGGCGGAGACGATGATGGCGCCGAGCGCGGCCAGGAGGTGCAGCAGCCGGGTGCGGAGGCGGGTGGGGGCGGCGAATGCGTAGACGATGGCCAGGGCGGGGAGGATCAGGAAGGCCTGGAACTCCTTCGTCAAGAATCCGAAGCCGATCATGGTTCCCGCCCAGAGCACCCAGCGGATCTTGCCGCTTTCGATTCCGCGCACGGTGAAGTAGACGGAGAGGGTCATCAGAAGGAGAAGCAGGGCGTCCGGGTTGTTGAACCGGAACATCAGCGCGGCCACCGGGGTGAATGCCATCGCGGCGCCCGCGATGAGAGCGACCGGTGCGGAGAAATGCCGTCGTACGGTGGCGTAGAGCACTCCCACCGTCGCGATTCCCATCAGGGCTTCCGGCAACAGCATGGAGAACGAACTGAAGCCGAAGATGCGGGCCGATATCTCCATGAACCAGAGGCTCATCGGGGGTTTATCGACCGTGATGGAGTTAGCGATGTCGGAGGAACCGTAGAAGAACGCCTCCCAACTCTTCGTGCCGGCTTGGACGGCCGCCGCGTAGAACGAGTTCGCCCAGCCGGAGACCGAGAGGTTCCAGACGTAGAGCACGGCGGCGATGCCGAGGAGACCGAAGAACGCGGGGCGCTCCCAGGCAGCGGTACCCTCACGGCGGCGCAGGAGGCGTTGCGTGAGCGAGCTGCCCTGGGATGAACGTCTCGGGCGCGTGAGGATCGTCGAGGACGTGGCGCTTGGCGAGGTCATGGTCAGTGTGCTTTCGTGAGGGGGCGAAGTGCCCGGTCGGGGTCGACCACGGCCACGCCGGGTTCGAGAGGATGACGGCCGTATCGGGAGGAGATGTCGGAGAGTCGGATGTGTCCGGAGGCGAGGCCGCTTCGGATCCGGAGCATGCCCCGGATGTCTTCGGTGGCCGTCGAGGTGATGTCGACGCTCGAGTCGGGGTCGTCGACCCAATCGACCGGGACCTCGTGGATGCGAAGACCCGCCCGTTCGGCGAGGACCAGGAGCTCGGTGTCGAAGAACCAGGCGTTGTCCTCGATGAGGGGTAGGAGCTGCTCGGCCACGTCGCGACGGATGGCTTTGAAGCCACACTGGGCGTCGCTGAAGCGCACTCGGAGCACCAGGTGGAGCAGGAGGTTGTAGCAGCGGGAGATGAACTCGCGCTTCGGTCCGCGCACGACGCGAGACGCCTTCGCCAGGCGGGTGCCGATCGCGAGGTCGGAGTGGCCGGAGAGAAGCGGTGCGATCAGCGGGGCGAGTGCCGCGAGATCGGTGGACAGATCTTCGTCGACGTAGACCAGGACGTCGGCGGGCGAGGCGAGCCACACGGCCTTGAGGGCGCGTCCGCGGCCCTTGAGGGGAAGGTGCACCGTGACCACTCCCGGCAGCATGGTCGCCAGGTCGTCCGCGATTCGAGGGGTGTCATCGGTCGACGCGTTGTCGGCGATCGTGATCCGCCAGGAGAACTCGACGTTCTCGGCGAGGTAGGCGTGGAGCCGCCGGATGTGGGCGGCGAGGGTGGTCTGCTCGTTGTAGCAGGGCACGACCACATCGAGGACTGGGTTTTCGGTCGGGATGCTCATACGGA